>JBDUEO010000199.1:0-6107 GCA_040002335.1 Parafilimonas sp.
TTTTTTCAACACTCACAGTTGGTATTGCAAAACTCGGCGATATAAAAACAGTTGGCAGAGTTGGCGGCAAAGCAATGCTGTGGTTTATTTCTGCTTCGCTGATGAGTTTGCTATTGGGCATGTTACTCGTAAATATTTTTCAGCCTGGTGCAGGAATAAATTTAAATAACGCTGATGTGAATGGCGCAAAAGATTTAATTGGTAAAACACAAGCTTTCAGTTTACAAAATTTTGTAGAGCATGTTTTTCCGGTGAGTGTTATTGATGCCATGGCGCAAAATCAAATTTTACAAATTGTTATGTTTTCTGTTTTGTTTGGCATTGCTACCGCAGCACTTGGCGAAAAAGGAAAAATAATTATTAAAGGTCTCGATGCGGTTTCGCATGTTATTTTAAAAATGGTTGGTTATGTAATGATGGTTGCGCCGCTTGGTGTATTTGGTGCACTTGCAGGTGTAATGGCGGTGGAAGGACCAAAAATATTTTTATTCTATGCACATTATTTTTTGTATTTCATTATCGGCATTGTGCTGTTATGGATCATTCTTTTAATTGTTGGTTTTATTATTTTGAATAAGCGATTGCCCAATCTTTTAAAGCACATTATTCAGCCAATAATTATTGCATTTAGCACCACCAGCAGCGAAGCTGTGTTTCCAAAACTTACTGAAGAGTTGGAGAAATTTGGCTGCGATGAAAGGATTGTTTCATTCGTTTTGCCACTCGGTTATTCATTTAATCTTGATGGAAGTATGATGTACATGACGTTTGCAAGTATGGCAATAGCGCAGGCTTACGGCATTCATTTGGATTACGGAACGCAGTTAACAATGTTGCTTGTTTTAATGTTAACCAGTAAAGGAATTGCAGGTGTACCGCGTGCATCATTGGTTGTTGTAACAGCAACCTGCGCTATGTTTAAAATTCCGCCGGAAGGTGTTGCATTAATTTTACCGATCGATCATTTTTGCGATATGTTTCGCTCTACAACAAATGTGTTGGGCAATGCATTAGCAACAAGCGCTGTAAGTAAATGGGAGAAAGCTTTAGATTGATTATTTTTATCAAATTATACAATGATACATTTATTGGATTTTCAATGGCACGATCTAATCAATCCGCAATTTTATATTGAGTTTGGCGGATTATGGTTATTAGTGTTTATCATATTTGCTGAAACAGGTTTATTTGCCGGTTTCTTTTTACCTGGCGACAGTTTATTATTTCTTGCAGGTATTTATAGTCGTGATTTAGCTGCGCAGGTAATTCCTTTTTCAAATGAATATGCTGACTTGGTTATTTTATGGATCATCATTTCAACCGCAGGTATACTGGGTAATTTTGTAGGATATTGGTTCGGCAAAAAGAGCGGTCCGTTTTTATACGAACGTAAAGACACATTCTTTTTCAAGAAAAAATATTTATTGAAAGCGCATGATTTTTATAATCAATATGGCGGATGGGCAATTGTTGCGGCGCGTTTTGTTCCAATCATTCGCACATTTGCACCCATAGTTGCGGGCATTGTTCAAATGCCGAAAAAGAAATTTATTTACTTTAATATTATTGGTTGCGTTGCCTGGGTTTTTGCTATGTTATTTACCGGGCATTTTCTATATAAGTGGGTGTTGAGTAATTTCAATATTGATTTAAAAGAACACCTTGAAATGATAATTATCTTAATAGTAATTGTTTCAACAGCACCAATTGTTTATAAATTCTTTTTTGCAAAAGACAAACCAAAATCAGAAAATATTGTGCGATGAAATCATAGTAGTTAAAGCAGTAAGAATAAATAAGACGCATTTCATCAAACAAAAAAACAAAAAATATTCAAATGAATAACAGGCAACAATCTGTGTTCAGTCTTGCTGTAATAGTAGCAGCATTAGGTTATTTTGTTGATATCTACGATTTGCTTTTGTTTAGCATTATCAGAATTCCATCTTTAAAATCTTTTGGCTTAAGCGATGACCAGATTTCAAAAGATGGTTTATTTATTCTTGACATTCAAATGCTGGGTTTATTGATCGGCGGCATTTTATGGGGCGTTCTTGGCGATAAAAAAGGAAGATTAAAAGTGCTGTTTGCTTCCATCATTTTGTATTCACTTGGCAATATTGCAAACGGGTTTGTACAAACTGTAAATCAATATGCATTAGTAAGATTTATTTCAGGTATTGGTTTAGCCGGTGAATTAGGCGCAGGTATTACTTTAGTTACAGAATTATTGCCAAAAGAAAAACGTGGCATTGCAACTTCTTTTGTTGCAGGTTTAGGATTAACAGGCGCCGTTGTGGCCTTTTTTATAAAAGAAAATTTTGAATGGAGAACCTGCTATTTTATTGGCGGCGGACTTGGTATATTACTTTTAATATTACGTGTTAGCGTGCTTGAATCGGGCATGTTTAAAAGCATTGAACATAAAGATATTTCAAAGGGAAATTTCTTTATGTTGTTTGCAAACAAAACGCGCATTAGGAAATATCTTACTGCAATTTTTATCGGGCTTCCAACATGGTATGTAATCGGAATTCTTATAACTTTTTCAAAAGAGTTCGGCACAAAAATGAATATACGCGGCGCAATTGATCCGGGCAAAGCAGTAATGTTTGCGTATGTTGCCATTTCAATTGGCGATGTATTGGTAGGCTTTGTAAGCAAATGGCTAAAGAGCCGAAAACAATCGTTATACATATTTTATGTCATCACCATAATTGGTATAATATGGTTCTTTAATCTTGATGGTGCAGATGTTTCGCAACTATATTGGGCAGCCGCAGTAATGGGTTTTGGAACTGGTTTTTGGGCAATGTTTGTAACCATGGCGGCAGAACAATTCGGCACAAACATAAGAGCAACTGTTGCTACAACAGTACCTAACATGGTGCGTGGTTCTTTAAACCTTGTTTCCGCATTATTTATATGGCTGCAGTTGCAAACAGGTAATTATTTACAAGCCGGATGGATAACCGGAATTGTTGTACTTGTTATCGGGCTTGGATCTGTTTGGCTTTCAGATGAAACGTATGATAAAGACCTTGATTATATTGAAGGAGTGGTTGCATAACTTTAAATAATCACTATCTCATAAAGTTAATTAATTATAAAGAACGGTTTTCTTACTCCATATTTTATTCAGGCAAATATTCATTAACATTCCTATCCAAAAAACAATAATGAAAGTAAATAACTGATTGAAAATATTGTTGCGTATGTCGAAAGAGAAATTAAGATTTGGAACAAAACAAAAAAGAGAAATAACGGAAATTGCAACAATCAGGAAAGCTATTTTCAATAACCTTATTATAAAATTATTGAGTAAAGGCTTTGATTGTTTTGTTGCTAAAGCAGCATTTATTCGTTGCATAATATCGTTGTTAAACGATGAAGATGTTTCTTCAACACCATATTCCTGCAAAAGCAATTTTATGTTTTTATCTTCCTGCATACTTAAACTAAATTATTAATTTCTGTTTTCAACAACAACCTTAATTCGTTATATAAATTTTTTCGTCCGCGATGTAATAATATTTTCACATTCGAAATACTTATACCTGTAAGTTCATTTATTTCGGCTATCAATAATTCGTTTATGTAGAATAAAGTGATGCATAAACGTTCATCTTCTTTCAACAATCTAATTGCTGATTGTACAATCTTTACCCGGTCTTTTCTTTCCTGTTGTTTTATTAAGGTATCTACATCAATGTAAATATCTTCTGATAAATCACCATCGGTTATTAATGGCTTTATGTTGTTTAATTTCTTTTTGTTTAATGAAGTATTAATAACAATTCTGTATAACCATGTTGAAAATAATGATTCACCTTTAAATGATGGAAGTGCATTGAACGCTTTTACAAAAACATCCTGCGCTAACTCTTCTGCATCTTCCCTGTTTTGAAGAATATTATAAGATAATGTAAAAACCATGTTTTTATATTTATTTATTAAACACGTATAAGCTGAAGTGTTACCTCCTACAACTTGTTTGATTATTTCATGGTCGGTAAAATACTCCACAATTATAAGACACTGATTTTTTTAAAGAGGTTACAAAATAATTCTTTTATTTTTTGTAACCTTTCTGTTTTAAGTGTTGTCAAAATTTGAAATCACATTTTATGAATGAATATTCTTCCGGCTCATTAGTATCTGTTTTATTAATATTACTGATCTTGCTAACAATCTTTGGAATCTTTTATCTATATATCAGTTCAAAAAGTAAGGAGAGAATGGCATTGATTGAAAAAGGAATGGATCCTAATCTTGCTAAAAGCGATTTTTGGATACAAATAGGAATTATTGGCGGCGGTGCAGCGTTAGGGCTGATAACTGCCGGTATTATTTCAAGCACTTATGGACCGTTGATTGCCATATTTTTTGCAGGCGCTGGCTTGGTTATGTATAATATTTTTCGAAAGAATAATGCAAGGAGTAAATAACGTTATTAGGTATAATAATAAAAGCCCTCGCAATTGCGAAGGCTTTTATTTATTATCAGTTGAATCAGGTCAAAATCCCGGTCTATTTCACTTCTTCAAATTCAGCATCCGTTACATTTTCAGCACCTTGCTGAGCTTCCTGTGCACCACCGCCATTATCATTTGGTTGTTGTTGCGTGCCACCATCTGGTGAAGCGCCACCTTGCTGTGCTTTATATATTTCTTCACTCGCTGCGGTCCAGGCAGTGTTCATTTCTGTCATAGCCGTATCAACTGCATTTACATCCTGGCTTTTATGCGCTTCTTTTAATTTATTCAAAGCTGCTTCAATCGGCGCTTTTTTATCAGCCGGAATTTTCTCTCCAAACTCTTTAAATTGCTTTTCTGTCTGAAAGATCAAACTATCTGCCTGGTTCATCTTATCGATCTTTTCCTTAGCTGCTTTATCTTCTGATTCATGTGCTTTGGCATCATTCTTCATCTTTTCAATTTCATCTTTGCTTAAGCCACTTCCCGCTTCAATACGAATTTTTTGTTCTTTACCGGTGCCTTTATCTTTTGCACTTACATGTATCAAACCATTTGCATCAATATCAAATGTTACTTCAATTTGCGGAACACCACGCGGTGCCGGTGGAATGCCATCAAGATTAAATACGCCAAGACTCTTGTTATCTTTTGCAAGGCTTCTTTCACCCTGTAAAATATGTATTTGAACACCAGGCTGATTATCGCTGGCTGTTGAATATACTTCTGTTTTCTTTGTAGGAATGGTTGTGTTTGCCTGGATCATTGGTGTTAAAACCCCACCTAAAGTTTCAATGCCTAAAGTAAGCGGCGTAACATCAAGCAACAATACATCTTTTACTTCTCCGCTTAAAACTGCACCCTGTATTGCTGCACCAATAGCAACAACTTCATCAGGATTTACACTACGATTCGCTTTCTTACCAAAGAATTTTTCAACTATTTCGCCAACTTTTGGAATACGTGTAGAACCACCCACCAAAATCACTTCATCAATTTGCGAAGTGGAATAACCTGCATCTTTTAATGCGGCTTCACAAGGCTTTAAACATCTTGCAAAAAGATTATCTGCAAGCTGTTCAAATTTTGCACGGGTTAATTTTATAACAAGATGTTTTGGAACACTATCAACCGCAGTTATATAAGGTAGATTTATTTCTGTTTCTGATGAAGACGATAATTCAACCTTTGCTTTTTCTGCTGCATCTTTTAAACGTTGCAAAGCCATCGGATCTTTACGAAGATCAATTGCTTCCTGCTTTTTAAATTCATCAGCCAACCAATCCATGATCACTTTGTCAAAATCATCGCCACCTAAATGTGTATCTCCGTTGGTAGATTTTACTTCAAAAACGCCTTCACCTAATTCCAAAACGGAAATATCAAAAGTACCGCCACCAAGATCAAACACAGCAATCTTTTGATCTGCATGTTTCTTATCCAAACCATAAGCAAGCGCTGCTGCTGTTGGTTCGTTTACAATTCTACGCACATTTAAACCAGCAATTTCGCCAGCTTCTTTGGTAGCTTGTCTTTGCGCATCATTAAAATAAGCGGGAACAGTAATTACCGCTTCACTTACTTCCTGGCCTAAATAATCTTCTGCAGTTTTCTTCATCTTCTGTAAGATCA
>JBDUEO010000200.1:0-6092 GCA_040002335.1 Parafilimonas sp.
AGCTCGTGCAATATCTTTTATTTTAAAATTATACATATCATCTGCACATGCATCTGAACTGGTAAAAAAAACAGATTTTCTGTCTGTAATTTCATAAGAAGTAATCAGGCTTGGCCTGATAAAATTATTGAGCGTTTCATCTCCAAAATAATCTGTAAGTAATGTATACAAGGGATCTTGCGAGTATTTTTCAGAAAGAATTCCGCCGCCGCTTAATATTTTTTCTTTGAATGTGCGATCGAAGATGGTGTGTCCGTTTTTAATATACAAATCAACTGCTTCTTCCGCAGAATATTTTGCTTTGCCATTTTCGCCGGGCATCAAATACAAACAAGCTAAAATTCCACCTGTACTTGTACCGGCAATCATATCAAAATAATCACCAATTTTGCGCGTACTGTTATCTTTTCTCTGCAATATTTTTTCAAGCTGCATTAATATAGTGCCGGGAATAACGCCGCGTATTCCGCCGCCATCTATTGACAAAATTCTTATTTTTTTCATGTTTTATATAGGTTTTAATTTTTAAATGAAGTAGTCGCAGTTTTCGTCGTTATTATATCTAAGCAGAAGAAATTTTAATAAACTTAAACATGTTTTATTAAATGGAAAAATTAATGCATCATCAATTTGTTAATCAAAGAAGTTAAAAAACATTGTCACAATAATTTTACTGCAGCAATGTTTTTAGTGTTGCGTATATATTTGCGAACGTAAATGGAATTCAATCCAAACTTTAAAAAATTTATTAAATGAAGAAATGTTTGTTTGTATTTATTATTTTAATAATTGGAACTGTTTCATGCCAAAAAGGAATAACTGATTCTATTGATAGCAGCAATAATGGCGGTGATAATAATGGAGGCAATGGAAGTGATTCATCAAACTCTATAATTGGCACATGGGATTTTATCAAGCTAAATGCCCAAACGCAAATCACAAATGAATCTGATATATCGGGAATATCTGCAAAAATAGTTGCAGTTATGGGTTATACCTCAATCAACAATTCAGGCACAATTACTTTTGACGCTTCTAATATGACGGCCACCGGCCTTACTTATGGCGTTGACGCGAACATAACTACGTACACATATCAGAATAATCTTTTTCAGGATTCATTAATTCAGGCTACGAGCTTTGAACTTCCTGCAACAACTTCAACAGTTAACTATAAAATGATAACAAGCGATTCGCTTTATTTTCCAGAAGGCGGTTTTACTGTACAAACATCAACGCCAACTGTTCAGTCCGCCCCATCCGGAGGAAGAATAAGTTTTAGCGGAGATACTTTAATACTTAATCAAAACCTGGCATTTGATTCAACTTCAACTGCAAATGGAATTGTTTCGCACATCACTGGAAATGTTATGGCAAATATCTTTATGAAAAAGCATCAATAACTTCTATGTTATATCAGTATTATCTTTCATTACAATTTAATCAGGTAACATATTACTAATTTGCAGCAATGCAAATAATACCATTAAGCGAAGGTGTGTTTACAATTGATAAGTCAAAAATTTTTGTTCCATTTGATGTGAGTAAAGATGAATTGCAGGCGCGCAGCAGCGGCAGTTTATTGGTTGAAGTGCAACCATTCGTCATCATCACATCAAAAGATATTTTATTGCTCGACACTGGTCTTGGCTTCATGCAAAAAAATGAAATGCAATTACATAAAAACCTGCTGGCAAACAATATAAAACCTGAGCATATTACAAAAATTTTATTATCACATTTACATAAAGATCACGCCGGTGGTATAAGCTATAAAGATGCGCTTGGGCATTATCATCTTTCATTTACCAATGCTATTTATTATGTGCAGCAAGCTGAATTTGACTTTGCAATGAATACTGGTTTCCCTTCGTTTTTAACAGATGAATTTTCATTGCTTGAAAAAAATTCGCAGGTTGTTTTTTTAACCGAAAAAGAAGGCAATATTGATGGATATATTCATTATAAAGTTACCGGCGCACACTCTCCGCATCACCAGGTTTTTTGGATCAAAGAAAATGATGAAACTATTTTTTTTGGCGCAGATGATGCACCGCAGTTGCAACAAATGAAACACAGGTTTATTGCCAAATATGATTTTGATGGAAGAAAAACAATGGAACTGCGCCGCGAGTGGTGGCAAGAAGGAAGTAAAGAAAACTGGACATTTTTATTTTATCATGATGTAAAAACACCTTTGATAAAGAATAATTAGTTGTACAATTTTGATATGAAAAATGAAAAACTGTTCAGGAATTTATTAATGAAATGGCATCTTGAAGAAAATAAAAGAACTATGCCGTGGAAAGGTGAAAAAGATGCGTACAAAGTATGGTTGAGCGAAATTATTTTACAACAAACAAGAGTAAAACAAGGCTGGAGTTATTATGAAAATTTTGTTACAAAATATCCCACTATTACACAACTTGCAAAGGCAAAAGATGAAGCTGTTTTTAAATTATGGGAAGGCTTAGGATATTATAGCCGCTGCAAAAATTTATTACATACAGCAAGGTTTATTAATGAAAATTATGCAGGAATATTTCCTTCAGATTATAATACTATTTTAAGCTTAAAAGGAATTGGAAGTTATACAGCAAGCGCCATTGCATCTTTTTGCTTTGATTTGCCTTACGCCGTTGTTGATGGTAATGTATTGCGTATTTTATCAAGATATTTTGGTATTGATAAACCTGTTGACTCAACAGAAGGAAAGAAGTTTTTTAATTCGCTTGCGCAAACTTGTTTAGATAAAAATGAACCTGCAACATACAATCAATCTATTATGGATTTTGGCGCAACTATTTGCAAACCTGCGCCATTGTGCGCTATTTGTATTTTAAATAAAACATGTGTCGCCTTCAATCAAAATAAAGTTAATCAGTTACCGGTAAAAATTAAAAAGCTTCAAAAAAAAGAAAGATGGTTTACTTATTTTATATTTTCATTCAACAACAAAATTTTTGTGCAGCAAAGAACTGCTAAAGATATCTGGCAAAACCTGTATGAATTTTATCTGGAAGAAACAACACAAAACCCTGAATGGGACATCAAAAAAATAAATGTATTTCTATTAAAAAAAACGGGTATTAAAAACATAAAAAGTATAAAAATTCTTTCTGCAAAAAAACAAATACTTACGCACCAGGCAATACATGGATATTTTATTATTGTTGATCTGAATAATCAATCAACACCACTTAATTCAACAGGCGAATGGTTGAACAAATCTCAAATAAAATTAAAAGCATTTCCGCAGTTTATTAACCAGTTTAACCGCCAAAGCACTTTGCAGTTGCAGGTTTTATAAATTTAACTTCTTTTCCATAAAATCTTTTCTGTAATTTTAAATTCGTTTGATAAGAGCGTTTTTATCCTGACTTAAAAAAAAATTTATGAGAGGAGTAAACAGAGTAATGCTGATAGGTAACCTCGGCAAAGATCCGGAGTTGCAATACCTTGAAAAAAATATTAGGGTTGCAAAATTTCCGCTTGCAACAACTGAAACTCATAAAGATAAAACTGGAAGGCTAATATCTCAAACAGAATGGCATATTATTGTTTTGTGGAGAGGATTGGCTGAGCTTGCTGAGAAATATTTGCATAAAGGAAGCTTAATTTATGTGGAAGGACGCCTGCGCACACGCGGTTGGGAAGACAGAGATGGAAATAAAAAATTCGCTACTGAAATTGTTGCTGATAATTTAATTATGCTTGATAAACGAACCGAACACAACAGTCATTTGCCATCATTCACACCTGAAAACGAAAGCCTGGAAGGGTTTAATGATGCTGGCGAAATTCCCGGCGAAGATGAACCAACAGGTACATTGCCTTTTTAGTTTAAATTCGCGGCAATTTGTAAAACGTAATTCAGCATTTGATGTACAAAACATCTTAACCAAAAAAGTATAATTTGGAAATCCCCCCGTCGCAATTTTCATTCTTACAGGTTCATCACATTTTAGATCCGCAGGCTGCTACAGTGCTTATCTGTATGTTAATAGCATTCATCATGCTTTCCTTTGTTGTAGCAGGTGCCGAAGTTGCATTTTTCTCACTTACGTTTAAAGAAATCAATCTTTTAAAAACCAAAGAACAATCGTATTATAAAAGAATTATTGATCTGCTGCAGGATCCTAAAGGTTTGCTTGCCTCGTTATTAATTGCAAACATCTTTACCAATATTGCAATCATTATTGTTTCCAATCTTTTGCTTGATAATGTACTACAATTTCAAAACCCGCCAGCTTTATGGATTCAGTTTACCATTAAAGTAATTGCCGTTACTTCTTTACTTGTTTTGTTTTGCGAGGTAATACCAAAAATTTATGCCAGCCAAAACAATATCAGGTTTCTTAAAAGTTTTGGTATGGTAACCGAAGGCATCTATTACATTTTTCATGGCATGGGCAATTGGCTGGTTAAATATTCAGATATTATTGAAAGAAGGTTATCAAAGAAAAAAAAGGGCGCCTACAGCCTTGAAGAACTGGATCATGCTATTGATTTAACCACAAACAATTCCGCATCAGAAAAAGAAAAAAATATTTTAAAAGGCATAGTAAAATTTGGCAACATTACCGTAAAGCAGGTAATGCGTACAAGGCTTGATGTAAGCGGTATTGAATATAAAACTTCCTTCAATGATTTATTAAAACAAATTGAAGAATTGCATTACACCAGGCTGCCGGTTTATAAAGATGACCTTGATGAAATTGTTGGCATATTAAATACAAAAGATCTGTTGCCATTTATTCATACAACTGATGTTTTTGACTGGCACAGTTTATTGCGCCCAATAACTTTTGTGCATGAACATAAATTAATTGATGACCTGTTGCACGAATTTCAGGCAAAGCATATACATTTTGCAATTGTAGTGGATGAATTTGGCGGTACAAGCGGAATAGTTACACTGGAAGATATAATTGAAGAAATAATTGGTGAGATTAAAGATGAATTTGATGAAGAAGATACCGATTTCAAAAAGCTGGATGCAAACAATTTTATTTTTGAAGGAAGCACCATGATAAATGATGTATGCAGGTTAATGCAATTACCTGCAAATACGTTTGAACCTGTTAAAGGCGAAAGCGATTCGCTTGCAGGATTAGTGCTCGAAATTGCGGGTGAAATTCCGCAACAAAACCAGGTAATCGCCAGCGGAGATTTTGAGTTTATTGTTTTAGAAATGCAAAAGAACCGTTTGCAAAAAATTAAAATTACTATTAAGCCGCATGTGGAAGCGAAGAAAGAAAAATAAATCAACTGTCAACAGTCAGCCGTTAATTGTCATCGGTAATTTATCATCGGTGATTGGTCATCATTCAACTCTTTTTTTTATTGTGATAATGATTGTGGTTACAAGCTGCAATTCACCTTACATTCCAAAACCAACAGGTTATTTTAAAATAGATCTCCCGCAAAAAAAATATCAGCAATTTAACCAGCCAGGTTATCCATATACATTTGAATATCCTGTGTACGCAAAAATTACAAAAGACACTACTTTTTTTGGTGATGCAACAGAAAATCCGTGGTGGATAAATGTTGAGTTTCCGCAATTTTCGGCGCGCATTTATTTAAGCTATAAAATTATTGGCCAGTATAAATTAGATAGTTTACTAAACGATGCATTTAACCTTACAAACAAACATTCAATTAAAGCCACTTATATTGACGATTCAGTTATGAATATTTCAAGCAATGTACACGGCGAATTTTTTAACGTAGAAGGAAATGTAGCAACAGGCAACCAGTTTTTTCTTACAGATTCAACAAAAAATTTTTTACGTGGCGCTTTATATTTTGATGCAACACCAAATGAAGATTCACTAAAACCGGTTAACCAGTTTTTAGTAGAAGACATGAAACATCTTATCAATACCTTGCGCTGGAAATAATCTTGCTTTTATTTTTTAAATTTTTTACTTTTTACTTTGCGGAAATGATTGCGATTGATAACAAATTAGTGAGTGATGAAATTATAGAAAAACATTTTGTGTGCGACCTGGTTAAATGTAAAGGTGGCTGTTGCGAAGATGGCGATGCCGGCGCACCGTTGCAGCTTGATGAGCTGGATGAATTGA
>JBDUEO010000201.1:0-6087 GCA_040002335.1 Parafilimonas sp.
AATGAAAAAGCCATTGATTTACAATGGCTTTTGATTCATTTTGCGGACCGGACGGATTTGTATTAATACTCTGTGCTTATAAGAACTTTTTTAAGGCTTCCACATCAGATAAAATCTTTTTAAACTGTACAGGTAATTGCCTGCTTGTTTTGAACGTTGCGACACCCATCGATTTATCAATAGACTTAAATGCATATTCAACTACATTGTTGTTTTTTTCTTTGCATAAAATAATGCTGATACTTGCGTTTTCATGTGTAAGTTTTATTTGGTTATCTAGCAAATTCAAATAAAGTTTAAGCCTGCATACTCAGGCTTAAACTTTCCTCTTTTTAATTCAATTACTACAAGGCATTGCAAGTTTCGATTAAAGAAAAGTAAATCAATAAAAAACTCTTCTCCATCTACAATGAGCCTGTGCTGGTTACTCTTAAAAGAAAAACCTGTGCCTAATGAAAGGATAAATTTTTTTAGATTGTTGACTATTTCATGTTCCAATACACGCTCATCATCTTCCGGATTAATATTTATGAAATCAAGCAGGTATTCATCTTTGAATGCATCCAGTGCATGAGCCGCTAATGTTTGTGGTAGGATAGTTTTAAAATTATTCGGAAGCTTTCCTTTTTGATGGTGGAGATCACTTTCAATATGATGTTGTAAAAGGTTAACTGTCCAATGATTCGTTGCAGCTTGCTGCATATAAAACGAACCCTCCTTTTGTCTCTGAATTTATTTAATAATAGGATGTGATGTGTAAAACTCAACGCAGTAAAAACTTCATTTGTAAAGGCAGTTTTAAATTTGGCAGTTGGTAACTGCCAAATTTTATCCTTTTCATAAGCCTCGAAAAATAGTCGCATATTTCGAAGATTTTTCGAGGAAAAACCTCTTAAACCAGGCAGTTCAGTTTGAATATCCTTTGAAAGGTTATCAATAATTGCATTTCCCCATTTTCTTTTTTTACTTTTTCAAAAATCATTCTATCTATACTAAAATATAGCAGTAGCAATTCTTTATTTACAAGTCTTGCTGCCTGATAACGGCTGTAGAGTATTTGTTGTTTTACTTCCTGTACAAATTTGAGGCATGTAGTACTATCTGACATAAATTATTTCATCTTAATTTATAAAACAATATTAAATGATGCTCATGCTTTATTCAGTATAAATATAACAGCAGAGCATCAGCTAAAAATTCTTACAACTTATAATCTTTTAATTTCTTCATATCATCACTTATCTTCTTATCTAGAATCTTTGCATAGTGCTGCGTTGTTTTAAGATTGCGATGACCGAGCATCTTTGCAACAGTTTCAATAGGCACACCATTACTTAAAGTTATAGTGGTAGCAAACGTGTGTCGTGCAATATGAAAAGTAAGATTGAAATGGATATCACATTTGTCAGCTATTTCTTTTAAGTAAGAATTCATCTTCTGATTACTTAAGACAGGTAAAACTTTTCCTTTTAGCTGGCATTCGATATTTTCTTTATAACGATCAACAATTTCGAGTGCAGGTGGCAATAAAGGTATTCTTGAAGTCACATTTGTTTTTTGCCTTTTGGTGATGATCCATAATTCGCTGCTCGTGCCTTCAACAATTTCTGTACGTTTTAATTTCTGCACATCAGCATAAGCAAGACCAGTAAAACAGCAGAATAAAAATATATCTCGTACAAGTCTTAAACGTGATGGTCCAAAGTTTTCACGTGCTATCGCTTGTAATTGAGATTCTGTAAGCGCTTGTTTTTCTACTTCACGTCTTGCCATACTAAATCCTAAAAATGGATCACGTTGTAACTTGCCACTCTTTACACAATGCGTGATAATCTTTTTAAAAGTACTCAGGTACTTCATCGTCGTGTTATGATCGCAGCTTCTCTTACTCTTAAACCAGAATTCAAACTGCGAAATAAAATCATAATCAAGTTTCAAAATATCTATATCAGATACTTTCAAATAGTAATTCAAAAAGTCTATTGTGTGATTCAGCGTTCGGTTGAATATCTGGTAAGTTCCTTGCGCATAATCTTTGCCCACAAGCGCTTTTATCTGCTCATTTTGGTGCTTAAACAGTTCAATAAGCATATTCTTTTCTTTACTGATGTTTTTGCCAAGCATTATATCTTTAATGGCTAATGGTGTTATATCAACATCTAATTCAATTAGTCGCCGTTTCGCCTCAAATACTTTTTGTTGAATAGTGTCGAGGTAAGAATTAATGCTTTTCGCATAGTCATTTTTTCCTTCAACTCTGCCGGCTTTTACATTCCAGTTAGCCCTAAAACATTTTCGTTTTGTACTAAGCTCAACGTAAGCAGAATCTACAGTAATCTTAAGATAAATGTCTATCTCATTGTTTTCATAATTTCCCTTTCTCTTCAAATGAAAAAGGCATCCAAAACTTTTGTTCATAAAGTCGCACTTTTTAGAGTTATAAAATTGGTTTTAAATCCAACTCAAATAGTGAGTTAGGTTTGCATAACATGTTAACTTTAAGTGCTTTGTGTTAAGTTTCGTGCGACTTTTGGCAAGATAGGTGCAGGTACACGAATCGCTCATGAAAGTCGCACATAAAATGAGGTAAAATCGCGTAAACTAAGGAAGTGCTAAAAAACAAAAAAGCCCGTTCCACTTGCGTTTCACGAGCTTTCTTTAATTAATTGACTGTAGATATACTGTTTTCAGCGGTGAGGGAGGGATTCGAACCCTCGGTACAGTTTAACCCGTACGGCAGTTTAGCAAACTACTGGTTTGAGCCACTCACCCACCTCACCGGTTTCTTTAAAAAGGACGGCAAAAATAAGTGTAAAACACAAAAAACCAAATTCAATTAAAATCAGCCTTAATTATCTATGCATTTGCCAATGCTCTGTCTAAATGTACATAGCCTCCGTCAACGTGTATTAACTGGCCTGTTGTATGGCTCGATTTCGCAGATAATAAGAAGGCAACCATATTTGCAATTTCCTCTGTAGTGGTCATCCTGTTTTCGAGTGGAATTTTTGAAGTAATTTCTTTCAGTTTTTTTTCAGGATCTGGCAAACTGCTTATCCATTTTTCATATAAAGGCGTCCAGCTTTCTGCTACAACAACAGCATTTACGCGAATGCCGTATTTCAATAGTTCAACTGCCCATTCTCTTGTTAATGCGTTTCTTCCACCATTACTTGCGGCATACGCAGAAGTGCCTCCCTGGCCTGTTTCAGCCGTTTTAGAAGTTATGTTTACGATTGCCCCTTTTGAAATTTTTAAAGCCGGCAAAACGTATTGCGCGAGCAAATAATAATGAACAAGGTTTTTGTGCAGCGATGCAATAAAATTTTCATAATTCCCGTGTTCCAGCCCAACACCATCATTAATACCAGCATTGTTTACAAGCCCGTCAATCTTTCCAAATTTATTTATTGTTTGCGCAATTGCGTTTTTACATGCTTCCGGGTTTGTTAGCTCTGCAACAAAATGATAGCATTTATTACCGGAGGATTCTATTGATTCAACAGTTTTAAGATTATCACTTTCATTTCTGCCAATAATTACAGGCATTGCACCTTCTGCGGCAAGCACTTTTACAATGCCTTCACCGATACCTTTGGCTCCACCTGATACAACGATTATTTTATTTTGCAACTGCAAATTCATGATAACATTAGTTGAGCAATAAATGAAAATAATTTTTACTGCGAATCTTTTTCAGCTTTATTCATATCCGGAATACTATCCATGAAAACGGATGCCGGGTTTTGCTTTTTTGCCATCTCTTCGTTATGCGCAACCGCAATAAATTTAGTAAGGCTGGCTAAGCTGTTTTCATTTGTATTTACAAAATTCAGCGTAAAGTTTCCATCAATCGTTTTTCCATCACCTTTACTCGATGATGCGGTAAAATTTTTAAATGTTGATTGCGCCAGCATTAAAGATTTTTCGCCTGATGTATCATTTATATTAATGTTTTTAAGAATAGCATTTACATCAACATACATCGCCATTGATTTGTTATTCATTTCCTTTTCAACATCGCCGGGCAAATTTGATTTTCCATTTCCGCTTTCATACATTTTTATAAGATCATCACCTGAACCCACAAGAAAATCATTGCCGGAAGTTTCAATGGTAAAACTGTGTCCGCCAGACGTACCCAATTGGTACTGATCACCGTTTTTTGATAAAAGATGTTTATTAACCAGCGCTGCCATTACTTTATCAAAAGAGGTTTTATCGCCAATGCGCATGATTAATAAATATTTATTTTTTTCATCCGCATTCATGTTATTCATATCCGGCGAATTATTTTGTTTGATAGATATGTTTGATGCCGCAAAAGCAATATCGCCGCTAAATGCATTCATCACATCATCCAAAGTAAAACCCATTTGCGAAACATACCCGTTTGCCATTATATCAAAACCAACGTAATGCAAAATATCAAGCAATATTTTTGGGTTGAAAGAAACTACGCCAAAGCCGGTTACATTATCAGGAAATTTTGTAACCATTGATTTGTCAATTTCTTTTGAAGAATATTTACTTAAAATATCTGCAAGCGCTTTGCTGTTATGCGTTGTAGCATTTGCAACTATTTTACCGTTTTCAAAATCTACTGTTCCGCTGGTATAACTTCCTTCGATTAATGAACTTATTTTAGACATGCCAAGCATAGGGTTTGTGCTTAAATTAGCATAAGCATTTGTATAAAAATACATATCGCCTTTTTTAGAAAGCATATCATTAAATCCATCAGCGGCAGCAATAGATGCAGATTCTTCCTGGCCAAAAAGTGTAGTAAGCTGCAATTGAGAAAGTGTTCCTTCACCGGTTGAATAAGTACCTGGCGCTGCGTTGCCGCCGGTAACTGCAGATATAATAAGCACTTTGTCCGTCCAGCCTGCAACAAAATCATTACCCAATGCTATGTACTTATATTTTCCGCCAGATAATACATCAGTACCTACCTTTTCTTTTTTCAAAAAAGCTTCCAGCTTTGCTGCATCCTGCACTTCTGCAATTATGCCATTGTTGCTAACATTACCGTTTTGCACTGAATTGGTTTGTTTTGAAAATAGATAAATTGACTGGCTTAGATCAATGCCTGAATTTTTTATATCATTCCATCGCAACGCATAATCATTATCTTTTTTTGTAAACATATTTGCAATCGAATCTATAGTTATGCCTGATGAAGAAATTTTATCCATAACAGATTTCGGATCAATTGTAAGCACAACCGAAGCATCTTTTGGAACATATAACGCAAGTTTTGGAACCGCGTTTTTACAAGCTGCAAAAGCAATAATTAAAAAGCAGGTGGTTGTAAAAGCTAAAAGTTTATTTTTCATTGTTGAATTAATATGGTAACGAAGATATTAATAAAAATATCTTCCTGCTTTCCGTTTATAAATGTGTGTCAGGTTTATTCATTGCCTGGTAAACAGCTTCCATCATTTTACCACGAACATTTAATGATGCAAGTTTTGTATTTGCGCCGCCATCGGGATTTACGCGGTTGGATAAAAAAATAAAGATCAAATTATATTTCGGATCAACCCAAACACAAATGCCCGTAAAACCGGTGTGGCCAAAGGTTTGCGGCGAAGCGCTTACACATGGATACGGTTCTTTTTCCACTGTCTTATTACGGCCTGTTTTAAGCTCAGGTTTTTCAGGTTTATCAAAACCAAATCCGCGCCTGCTAATGTTGCTGTGGTACTGCGTAAAATAATCTATGGTTTCTTTTTTTAAATACCGTTCGCCATCCCACACGCCGCCATTTAATAACATAGAATATAAAATAGCAAGATCATGCACATTACTGAATAAACCTGCATGGCCCGAAACGCCGCCAAACATGGCAGCGCCGGGATCGTGCACAAAACCTCTTAATAATTGTTCCCGGAATTGTTTTTCATCTTCGGTTGGTGCAATATTGTTTATGGCAATATGTTCGTTGGGTTTAAATGTTGCATTATATAAATGCATCGGTTTATAAAAACTGTCAGCAACAAATTTATCTAATGTTGATCCTGTAATTTGCTCTACAATTTTTCCTAAAAAAATATAATCATTATCGCTGTAAATGTATTTTTT
>JBDUEO010000202.1:0-6079 GCA_040002335.1 Parafilimonas sp.
AGCAGGCGCTTGAAATTACAAAATTAAAAAGGCCGGAGCTATTGAAAGATGATGAAATGATCTAAAATTTTACCGTAGGGCATTTTACATTCTTGCCACTATAAGTTGAAAATAAACCCACTTTTGTAATAGATATTTCATACGCACCAAGCGTTTGATTATATGTTCCTAATGAAGAACTGGTAGCATCGTAACTAATAGTTGCAGATACACCGCTAAGCACAACGCCAACCATTGGAATGATTGCATCTTTTACACGATAATATAAACCGCCAATTAATTGCGTAGTTCCGTCTCCGCTTAAATTATAATGTGCATTCATTCCGCCAACAATTTCCGTTGATTTGCTGATGACACTTACATAAGCATTTGGATTCAGAATCCATCTGTCGTTAACTTTAAAGCTGCCATTTATAAATGTATTGAAGCGTGCCGGCACTTTTGTATCTGCATTAGTATTTGAAAAGAAAGATTCGTTGGGCATATTAATATGATCAACACTAATGCCTGCATTTATATAAGCATTATCTGATGGAAATATGGCATAATTTAAGCCCACATTCAAGTCTAAATACCATACAGAAGTTGAATTAAAGACTTCGCCTGTTGGAATAGTAACGTCAAAAAACTTTCCGTTCCATTGATCATCAAATGTAAGTTTGTTAAGATCAATTCTTTGATTAACTGCGCCTATGCCAAAGCCGCCGCTAAGCAAACTATTATAACCAAGAAGCTGGTGGTACGCAACTGAACCATATACTTTAGTACTGCTTAAATCGCCACTGCCGGCAACATCTTTCAGCAACACGCCGCCAACGCCAAGCCAGCCATTTTCAAACCGGTTATTAAACAATTGTGCATCGCCCCAGGCGCTCATTGTTTTATATGGATTGTTTAAAATACCTGACCATTGATTACGGTAATTAATACCTACTCTATAATCTGCATCCGGCTCAAAACCTGTGTTTGCAGGATTAGTTAAAAGCGGCGCATTAAAGTATTGGGAAAAATGCAAATCCTGCGACATTGCTTTATTAAAAAAAGCAACCATCATTATAAATGATAAACAATAAGCGCGGCTTAATTTTCTATTCATACATCCCTCCTATCGTAATAAAGTTATGTCACCTTTTTTGGAAGTTTTTGTTCCATCGGTAAACTCAATATTCAATATATATGCATATACATCCTGTGGTTGTAATGCTCCGTTAAATCTTCCATCCCAACCTGTATTTATGTTTGATGATGTAAACATTAATTGTCCCCACCTGTTATATATTCTCCAGGTCATTTTGTTTATACCATAACCTTTTACATAAATAACATTATTCTTGCCGTTTGGTGCAAATGCATTAGGCACATCCACCAATGGCGAAACAATTGCCACTACCTGCTGAAATGATGTATCTGAACATCCATATTGATTAAATGCAATTAATAAAACAGTGTATGTGCCTGCAGTATTATAAACATGACTTACCGGCAACATGGTTGCTGTAAGCAATGAATCTCCATCACCAAATTCCCATTTATAATTGACTGCACCAAGTGAGGTGTTGGTGAAATTATACGGCGTATTTTCTTTTGGTGTTAAAGGATCATAAGTAAAAGATGATGTTGGGCTTTCATGCACCACGATGGTTCCGCTTGTATCAGCATTATGGTTACAGGTTAAATTATCTGTTGCTGATAATTTGATAGTATAAGTTCCGGGGTTTGCATATAAATGTGTTGGATATGCATCTGTTGAGGTTGTTCCATCGCCAAAATCCCATACAAAAGTTTCACCGCCAAGTGATGTATTATTAAACACTGCATTGTATGGTGCACAACCTGTTGGCGGTGTCTGAAACTGTGCGGTTAATACAGATGCAACACGTAATTGCAGCACAGCAGAATCCGGCGAATTGCAGAACGTGGTATCATTCAAATACAACTTTACGTTATATACTCCGCTTGCAACATATTGGTGATTTACCGTTGGTTCGTTGGTAACGAGTTTGGTGCCGTCACCAAAATCCCAGGTAAAATCATCTGGCTGAAAATTATAACCTGCAGGTGGCGTGGAAGTATTATTGAATTGATAGCTGAAAGATTCACATGGCGGAAGTTTTGTAACAGATAAACCAAGCTGTGCCCTGTTGCTTCTTGCCCTGATTGTTATATAAGATGTATCGGCAATATTGCAGGATGAAGAATCGATGCTGATCAGTCTTACTTTATAATCGCCAACATCTGGATAGGTGTGACTGGTTGTTGGAGCTGTAGTTACAGTATCTGATCCATCACCAAAACTCCATGCATATCTTTTGCCAAGTGCAAGCGTATCTGCAAAATCTACTGTTAATGATATGCAGCCTGTACTATCGCGCAGCACACCATTTATTGAAGTGCGTATAGATGAAATAACACCAGATAATTCAAACGCTATTTTAACCGCTGCTTCATTACAGCCTGCATAGGTTTGCGCAGGATTACCCGGGCTCCATGAACCGGTCGTTGTCGGAAATAATCCTACCTTATCACAATTGGCGCACATAGCCTGGTAAATTACACCCCGCCTGTCAAAGCGGCTGGTGCCACCATCTACGTGGTCACCAAAAGCAGCGGGATCAATGGTTCCAAAATAACTTCCGAATAACTGGCTGGCGGCATTTTTTTCCAAAACAAAAAAGTAAAAATCATTGCCGTCTGTTTGTTTCAAAATTGCGTTTGCAGTAACACTTAAACCTATTGTATTTTGTGTGGGCAAATACTTGTCGTTAGCACTTCCGCCCCAACCTGAAACATATACATTACCGCAAACATCCACCAAAAAAGCTGTAGGCGAAATATCAGGAATATCTGAGCCTTTACCAAAGTTCGCAGAATAAATTACCTGCGTTAAATCGGGATTTAATTTACTAATAAATTGTTTACCATTTGCCTGGTTGCCGCCAGCATTAAATGCTGATTGGTAAACCGGAAAACTTGTTGTGGTGGTGCCGCTAATATATGGATAACCATATTTATCTGTTTGAATACCATACACCATATCATTACCACCGGTTCCTATATAACATGTTTTAATAAGTTTCGATAAGTCATTGCTTATTTCACTTATAAAGCCATCAACTTCGCCACCCTGGTATGTGTTATGAATAATTCCCTGCGGTGCATTTACAGCATTAGCAGAAAAGTCTTTACTGCTTGTTCCGCCGCCAATATAAATATCGCCTGTTGCATTGCTGATTGCTAAAACAAAAGCGGCATCATCACCACTGCCTCCTAAAAGTGTACACATATCAACGGTTGCAAGATCTGTGGATGTTTTGATAAACACACCATCCTGCTGGCCGCCTAATTTTGTTTTAAAAGCATTAGGTGATGTTTGAAAATCTGAGGACCGGGTACAACTTACGAGGTATATGTTATCAAGATAATCGGTAAGCACTTCGCTTCTTGCATCATCGCCATAATTTCTGCGGGTTGTTATAATGCCTTCTGTTACGTATTTCGGAGAAATGTTTACGCCATCAGACCCGCTGCCACCAAACTTGCGTGAGGCTAATAATGTTCTTCCATCTTCGCTAAGCTTGGCAAGAAAGATATCAAGGCCACCACCGGGCCCGTAAGTAGCAGCCGTTGTTGGAAAATCAGGTGAGCTTGTTCTGCCTGAAATAATAAGATTGCCGCGTGAATCTACCACTAAACTGTGTGGCTGCTCATCGCCGCTGCCACCAAGATAAGTTGCGTACATTGCCTGTGTGCCGGTAGGATTAAATTTAATAAGGCTGATGTCGCAGGCTAAGCCGGAGCCTTCACTGCCATCGCCGCCATGAAATACTTCATCATAGCCACCCACATGCCTTGCATCATAACCGCTTCCAAATACAATACCGCCTGCATAAAAATTACCCGCATTATCATAGGTTGCGGTGTATCCCCAATCATCTGAAATACTGCCGACAAATGTTGAAAATATTTCTGTGGGATCAATAATCAGCGTACTGCTTTTATCATAATTATCTAACTTAAAATGAACGGTATTTCCGCTTAACTGAAACGCTGCTTTTACTTTTGTGCGCAGGTTTTTTATTACCTGGTAACTTGATGGAATACTTTGATACACATCGCCAACTGATGTATGCATGGTAAGGTTGCCATATTTATTTAATGCCAAACCATCAAGCCCTAAAAACTGCAAAGCAATCTTAGCTATGTCTGCGCCAGGCCTTATGATCAAATCATACTTGAGATTGCCGTTATCAGAATAATATCTTACATCAACATTCTTGTACACGTTTTTATAAGTGAGGCCATTATACATTTTGCAACCTGTTCTCCATTTGCTGCTGTCATTTCCAATAAAATAATTATTATAAAGACTTAAAGGTTTATCAGGTTCAATTACTGCATTGCTGTCTGCATTTAAAAAACTGATTTGATAAGCATGTGAATGTACAATGTCGCTACGTATAGCTTTGGCTGCAGTTTTTCTTTCTGCGCTATCAAAATGCCCGCTAACATAATCTGAAAGCGCTTTTAGCTGCTCTTTATTATGAAGAATTACTTTATAACCTGATGGACCAAGATATAATTCGCCGCCTTTAAAATCTGTTTTGAATTTAACTGAATTATCCCACTGGCCTTTATTTTCAACAAACTGTAAATATTGTGCAGATAAGCTTTGGGCAAATGCTGCAATCAATACAAGTATAAGTATTAAAATCTTCTTCAAAAAAGTTTTTTATTAAGTTACGTATAAAACGCTTTGCGGATTGAATTTGTTGTTAAGAAATTTTACTCCACGAAGTTTTTCCTTTTTGCGAAAAAAGGTAATTTTTTAAACCCTCATTCTTTGTTTGTGTTAATGATTCATCATCATTTATAACAGCTTCTGCATAAAACTTAGCAACATCAAGTAAATCTTTATCATTGACTATGCTGGCCAGCTTAAAGTTTAACATTCCGCTTTGCTTTGTTCCTTCAATTTCGCCGGGCCCGCGAAGATCAAGGTCTTTCTCCGCAATTTTAAAACCATCATTGGTAACGCACATAATTTTCAACCGTTCTTTTGCTTCATTACTTAATTTATATGGTGATAACAGAACGCAATAACTTTTATCATTTCCCCTTCCAACCCTCCCTCTTAATTGGTGCAATTGCGATAAGCCAAATTTTTCTGAACTTTCAATCACCATTACAGAAGCATTTGGAATATCAATACCAACCTCAATTACCGTTGTGCCCACTAATATATGAGTATCGCCAGCCTTAAAACGTTGCATATTTATTTCTTTTTGTTCTGCCGGCATTTTTCCATGAACCATGCTGATGCTGTATTGATGTTCAGGAAAAAAACTTTTTACCTGTTCATAGCCCTGCATTAAATTTTCATAACTCATTTTTTCACTTTCTTCAATCAACGGATACACAAAAAAAGCTTGTCTTCCTTTTGCTATTTCTTCTTTCACAAAATCCATTACAGAAGCACGTTTTGTTTCATAACGGTGAACAGTAATTATTGGTTGCCTTCCCGGCGGCAATTCATCAATCACACTATAATCAAGATCGCCATAAGCCGTCATTGCCAATGTGCGTGGAATTGGTGTTGCTGTCATTACCAAAATATGCGGCGGTGTTTGTGCTTTTTCCCAAAGTTTTGCGCGTTGTGCCACACCAAAACGATGTTGCTCATCAATCACCACCAAACCAAGATTTTTAAACTGGACCACATCTTCAATCACCGCATGTGTTCCAACCAAAATATGTATGCTTCCATTTTTTAAACCTTCATATATTTTTTTTCGTTCCGATTGTTTAACGCTTCCCGTTAATAAAGCAATTCCGGCAGGTAAATCTTTTAAAAGAATTTTTAAATTATTATAATGCTGTTGCGCAAGAATTTCTGTTGGCGCCATCATGCAGCTTTGAAAATTATTATCGGCAGCAATCAGCATTAGAAGCAAAGCGACAATGGTTTTTCCGCTGCCCACATCGCCTTGTAATAAACGGTTCATCTGGTGCGGCTTTGCAGTATCTGTTCTTATTTCTTTAATAACTCTTTTTTGCGCATTCGTTAATTCAAAAGGCAAAT
>JBDUEO010000203.1:0-6065 GCA_040002335.1 Parafilimonas sp.
TCGAACCTTCAACAAAGGATTTTATGATAAATTACAGGGTTGAAAACCTGGAAGCGCTTGTTGAGAAACTTAAGAAGAATGGTGTAACCTTTGTTGATACTATACAAACCTTTGATTACGGCAAATTTATCCACATCCTTGATATAGAAGGAAACAAAGTTGAATTGTGGGAACCTAAAGATTAGGTAGCAAACAAGCGGGAAATACCAGGGGCTTTATAGTGCCACGAATTATCAAATAAACAAAAAATGGAAAAGAAAACCGCGAGGATAGAAGCATTTAGCGATGGCATTTTTGGAGTAGCAATTACTTTGTTAGCTATTGAAATTGGCATTAAAGAATACGACGGCGCTACAAATGCCAGCCTTTGGCAAAAAATAGTAAATAACTGGCCTGAGTATTTTACTTACTTCAATTCGTTTGCAACAGTTTTATTAATATGGATGGGGCACCACAAAATTTTTAACAGGATATGGAAAGCAAGCCATAGCACCATTTTGCTTAACGGGCTGGTGCTTTTATTTGTTGTATTATTTCCGTTTCCTACCAGGACTGTAGGCGCATTTATTGGAACCGGGGCTGTAAATACTGCAGTTTCGTTTTATGCGGGATATACAGGATTGATAGTTCTGTGCATGTTGCTTTTAAATTTTGGGATTACAAAAAACCCTAAAAATATGATCGATTCCGGCAAAAGTTTGCCTTGGTTTAAAAATCAGATCAAACAACAGGCTGTGGCTGTTTTAGTATATGGCATTGCAGCTATCGTTGCATTTTATTCATCAGCTATTGCATTAGGTATCACTTTTTTAATGTGGGCTTTTTGGGCAGTAGTTACAAAAGATAGTGATGATAAAGAATAAATATTCGTTTACATTCTTGTTACCGTAAGGTTACCGTGCATGAATCATGCCTTAGCATTAAAGGCTCTAAAGGCAGGCCGCCATTGTTTCAAACAATCATTATGACAGTATCTAAAACATACAAACCAAATTGGAGAATTGCCATAGGAATTCCAGGTGTTATATTCCTGGCCTGTTTCTTTATTACGCTAACTGCAAAATTCAAGAACAATAATGAGTTATTATCAAATGCAATACTTATTGATGTTTTGGTTGTGGCGCCTTTAATATATTTTCTTGCAATTAGAAAAAGCAATATTTCTAAATTTACTGCTTCAAGGGTTTTTATAGCAGGGTTGTTAGTTGCAGGTTTTATCCTAAATGCCCAACCCAATCCTTTTCTGCAATTTATCAGAACCTGGGTTTCGCCTTTAAATATCGTTTCATCGGAAATTGCTGTTTTGTATTATGCTTTTATCGGTAGTAGAGACAAAACAATAGACTATGAGACCAGGTTTACTGCTTATAAAGAAAATGGAACCACCATAGTTTTGTGGGTTATTTTATCAATATTCTTAATTGAAACAACAGGCGTACATTTTCTTTTGCGTTTATGGAGTAACACTGCAGCGTGGGTAATTACAGCACTAAGTTTATATACTTGTATTCAATTGTATGCTCACATAAAAGCTATCAAAGCGCGGCCTGTAATTATTAATAAAAATTCCCTGGAAATTCATAATGGGCTTGCTGGCGATGCATACATTATGCTTGATAATATTGAAAAGTTTGAGTTATCAAAAAAAATCCCTCAAGGCCGGAACCCAATTAAGATTGCACTTCTTAAAGGAATAGAAAATCACAATGTAATTGTGTATTTAAAGAACTCAATTGAGGTAACAAAAATATTTGGGATTAAAAAAACAACAAACACGGTTTTATTTTATGTGGACAAATCGATAGAATTTTCAAATGCTTTGACCAGGCATTTAGCTAATAAAAACTGCTAAAACAAAAAGGCTTCAACACGTTTGATGAAGCCATATTGTAAGAAAAATTTATTCTTCTGATATACGCTATTAATAATTCTGCTTAATGATGGGACACTAAGTAATTCAGGCAATCTTCATTCACTAATTGCTTAAAACACTTTTTGATATCTTCCAATGCCCTTTTTCTTTTACGCAGGTATTGGTAAAGTTGCCGCTGTAAGAATTGCCACCTACAGTACCTTCATAAGTTCCTGTAGCGGTAACGGTGCCATTGCTTTCAGTTACAGTTTTGTTTGTAGTTATTTTTATGTCCGCTGCACCGTTATTTGCAAAGAAATTAGCTGCATCTGCCCCAATTGCTTCACTGCCGTTTGTTGTGGTTCCGTCTGCACTAACTCTTACTGCATCTTTTGTGTAAAATGCTTTTATGGCTTTAGCATCTTTTTTATTGTAGGCATCCTCATATTTTTTAGCAAGCGTTACCAAATCTTTTTCGTTACTCTGCGCTTTTGCGGAGTTGCTAAATGCAGCCACAAAAATGAATGCAGAGGCTGCTAAAATTTGAATTGTTCTTTTCATGTTGTTTTGTTTTTGGATGATTGTTTTAAAAGTAATTGAAGCAATGGTTAATAAATGAATTGGTTAATGTTATAAATCTAAATATAAAAGTTGAAAAGCAATAGCTGGATGAAGAATAATATTGTTAGTTGGTAAAAGCACTGGCTTGTGCTGTCCATCGAAAAGCATTTATATTTACGTATGGGTTTAAAGAATAAATTTCTTGATAAAATGAGCTTGGTAAAAATCATAAAAAAGGAAGCGGAGTTTTGGTGCTTAAACCTTGCAAAAACAAAAATCATACAATGACAAGGATCGATCCGATAATAGCTGTAAAAGATGTTGAAGCCAGTTCTAAATGGTATCAGTCAGTATTTGGATGCAAAAGCATGCACGGGGGAAAGGAGTTTGATATACTAGTATCTGAAAATGAAGAGATTTTAATCTGCCTTCATAAATGGGAAGCACACGGGCACCCAACCATGACAAACCCAACAATTACTCCGGGAAATGGTCTGCTCCTTTATTTTAGGACTGAAAATATGAATGCTATAAGGCAAAACGTTGAAAAAATAGGTGGCTCTGTTGAAGAAGATATTCACCTAAACCCAAACTCAACAAAAAAGGAATTTTCACTCAGAGATCCTGACGGATACTATTTAACGGTAACTGAATTCCACGAGTATGAAGGTTGAAATAATACATAAGAAACATTATTTTTCGTTTAGCCGCTACTGCTATAAAAGGCAGCAATGGATTTAGATCCCGGAGGAAGCGTTCCGCATGGATGCCGAATATGTTTGTAGCCAAAGGGCTCGCATGAAACTTTTACGAATTTAGCGAAGCTGCTAAAAAATTAGCTATGAATAATCAATAAACATATCAAAATGTTAATTCATTCAATGCTGCCAAATTCCCCGCAATCTTTTTTTTTACATTTGCGTTAGAATCGTAACCCGTTAAATTCTGTCTGTATGAAGTTCATTGCCATTACGTTAGCCGTGGCATTATTTCCAATTATTGCAAAAGCGCAAATATTTTCACCGTCTTTAGCCGTGGCTTTACACGTTATAAATAATTCTTCCGCTACTCCCAAAACAAAAGAGCCCGAAATATTTTCATTCACTGTAGTAAAATCGAGCCTGCTTGCGCAGCTCAACTGGTCAGCATTTTCAGGGAAAAATAATAAAGGCTTTCGTATCGAGCGCAGCTCTGATGGGATTTTATTTAGCCAGGTTGCCATTGTGCCTTCGCAGGCAGGCAGCAGCACACCTGCTCAAAAGCTTAACTATATTTATTTTGATGATAAGCCATTTTCGGGCATGAATTATTACCGGCTTTCACAAACGGATTCTACGGGCAACGAACTGTACAGCGCCATAGCAGAAGTGTCTTTTGCTAAGGATTCCATTAACGTTTACCCTAACCCTGCAAAAGACAATATTACCATAGACGGCCTTGCAGGAAATGAGAGCATAGAATTGTATAACCAAAATGGACAGTTGGTAAAAAACAAAATGCCACAGGGCCAGTAACAAGCCTGGATGTAAGCAATGTTGCTATTGGCGTTTACAGGCTTACCATTGCCGACAATGCCGGTAAATTGATAACCAGGAAAATCCTAAAACAGTAGGGAAAACTTCTTCACCGATCTGCGTTGTTATTTTTAAAAACCGTTTCTATTCCTGTAAAATAAAAACGTTCCGCATAAACACACTTGTTACTTTTGCTACCTGATACTTATTAATCCTTACTCATCTCTTACCTTTCAAAAAAATGAAATTAGAAATAATAGGCTTTAATATTGAAAGTTGCATCACGGCGCAGGAAGCTGGCGCTAACCGCATTGAGCTATGCGATAACCCCGGCGAAGGTGGCACTACCCCATCCTATGGCTCCATACAAGCTGCACGCAAAAAACTGTCTATCGAGTTGTATGCAATGATAAGGCCACGCGGCGGAGACTTTTTATACAGCAATGATGAGTATGAGATAATGAAAGCTGATATTGAAATATGCAAGCAACTTGGATGCGATGGCATTGTTACCGGTATTTTGAATAAAGACGGAAGCATAGATAAAAAACGAACCGCAGGCCTTGTCATGTATGCCTATCCGTTAGGTGTTACTTTCCACCGCGCATTCGACAGGGTTAATGATCCTGCCGCCGCATTAGAGGATGTTATTGAAATCGGCTGTGAAAGAATATTAACCTCTGGCCTAAGGCCTAAAGCAATGGCTGGCATACCGTTAATTAAAGAATTAATTGCACAGGCTGATGATCGCATTATTATTATGCCGGGTTCGGGCGTGAATGCCGGAAATATAACCCACATCGCCAAAAGTACCGGAGCTACAGAATTTCATAGTTCAGCAAGCATTTTAAAAGAAAGCAAAATGAATTATAAAAATAGTGATATGGATGAAAAAATGAACCACATAATTACCAACGGAAACGAAGTAGAAAATATGGCCACAGTCCTGAAAAAATTTGAAAGCTCCTTGTATTAATCATGAACCTCGCAGAAGAAATTTTAAAGGAACATTCGAAAAAGCAGTGCGATAAAATTGTGAGCTGGGTTGGTAATGATACCGATAAATTTAACGAGCTTTTTAATTTATTCCTTCATGGTGAATACAGGATTACGCAAAGATCTGCATGGCCGCTGAGTTATTGCGCTATTGCCCATCCTGAATTAATGAATGGCAACTTTAAAAAGTTTATTACGAACCTGAAAAAGCCAGAGCTGCACGATTCTATAAAAAGAAACAGCATAAAGCTTTTGCAGTCCGTGAACATTCCGTATGAATATGAAGGTGATATTATGGAAATATGTTTCCGGTATTTAGCTTCACCAAATGAAGCGGTTGCTATTAAAGCTTTCTCACTAACTGTGTTGGGTACACTATCAAAAAAATATCCTGAAATAATTCCAGAGATAAAACTATTGATAGAAGATCAATTGCCACATCAAAGCGCTGCGTTTAGAAGTAGGGCAAAAGTGTTTATGAATGGTTGAATATAGCGCGCTTCACTTAGGAAATTAAAATTTCGTGTACCCGTAACTGTTATGAACTTATAACAATACCCGCATGTAACACACAAATACATTAGAGTTCAGATTTCAAACTAAAATAAAATAGTGCAACTTATTTTTTCTTTTCCGGTGTTAGAACATAAGTAATCGGCTGCTTTTTAAAAAACTTAACAGGCTTATTGTATTGAATGCCATAACTCCCCGACGGGCTATCAGCAATGACCCGCAATGCATCATTATCAACGTTTTTATATCCTGATGATTTGAAAATTTTTGGCTTAATGACATCCCCGTTCTCGTCTATAATAAATACCACCTCTACGCTTGCCGTTACGGCACTGTCTCCTTTTACAGGCAAATCCAATGTTGCATTTTTCCTAATGTAAGCCTGCCATGCTTTTGGGCGCCTTTAAAATCAGCCTCTTTTTGAAATATTATCGCGAGTAAAATATTAAAACACTTGTCAGGCTTTACCTCATAAAAATAAATTATTTTATCAATGCTAAATTTATCAGCCTAAAAAAGTAAACAATCATGAATAATTTTTCCTAATTTCTTATGATGTATTTCAATCCTTTTTCTTTGAAATATATTTGAATGAAACTAAAGCAAAGCCCATCGTCAGAAGTATTCTG
>JBDUEO010000204.1:0-6054 GCA_040002335.1 Parafilimonas sp.
TCGGCTTTCAGCCGCGTCGTTTTGAGAAATTCGTAAATTAAGTTTTCAAAAATTTATTCTAACTAAACTTAAAATTAACCTGATGCCGAAACGCCATATTTCGCTGCGTTGTATTGATGCAATGAAGGAACTTGGCGTTACCGATGATGGAAAAGGTTTGGATTATTTTATTCCGGAAAATGAATATATAAAACATGAAGATTTGCCGCACGGGCATTTATTTGGATACGTTGCTATAGTAATTGGTGCAACACACAATACCAAAAAATTGCCTGTTTATAAACTGCAGGAAATATGCACAAAAATTAATTACCCAATAATTTTAATTGGCGGAAAAGAAGATGCTGCGCAGGGAAAAGAAATTGCATCAGTTAATGCTGAAAAGATTTTTAACGCCTGTGGAAAATTTTCATTAAATGAATCTGCTGATCTCGTTCGTAAAGCAAAATTGGTTATTTCCCACGACACAGGTTTGCAATATATTGCTTGTGCATTTCAAAAAAATATACTCGCAATCTGGGGCGGAACTTCACCCAAATTACAGGTAGAACCTTTTTACGGAACCAATAATATCAGCCTGCATAAAAATTTTGTTGAAGATTTATGGTGCCAGCCATGTTCAAATTACGGAACAAAAAAATGCCCGCTTGGTCATTTTAAATGCATGAAAAATCAAAACACAAATTTAATTGCATCAACGGCAATGCCTATTCTAAAACAATGATTTACTTTAGCGCCAATTTTAAACATCACATGAAAAAAATCATATTCTTTCTTTTAGCATTTCCGTTATTTTTTGCTGCATCAGCGCAAACAACAGATAGCGATACATCAATGAATAAAACTGCAGTTGCAGTGTGCGATTGTCTTACAAAATCAAACATCACCGATAAAAGCAGCCAGGAAGATATTCAGCAGGCATTTTTAGGCTGCATACTAAAATCAGCTCCGGACTTCATGACAAAAATTGCTTCCAGCGAAGATCCAACTTCAGCCGGGCAGGAATTAGCAACGAAGCTGGCAATGCAAATGATGAAGAATGGTTGTCCGGCTTTTACAAAACTTGCAACGGCAATGATGGGCAACGGCAACGATACGATGCAAATGGAAATGCCGATGCAAATGCAATCGAAAGTTGAAACAACGCAAAGTATTGATGGCATTGTAACAAAAGTGGAAGAAAAAGATTTTACGTATATCACCGTTAAATCATCTACCGGCCGCGAACTTACTTTTATGTATTACGAATACGTTCCCGGTTCTGATGACTGGATAAAAGACGCCGTAAATAAATTAAAAAATAAAAACGTGTCGCTAACTTATGTTGAAACAGAAGTGTATCAGCCAAAGTTTAAGCAATTCATGAACATTAAAGAAATTAAAACACTTACAGTTAAATAAGATTTTTTTATGTTACCGGCATTGTAATTCTATTAAGTACGGTTGTGTTACTGCCTTGTACTGCATATTTTTATGGCACTATGGACTATAGAAATAATAAAGCGCCACAAATACTCAATTCATCATCCAATTTTCTTGGGTTTTGTTTTCTTGTACTAACTTCTTTAAAATTTTTCAAACTATCTGCAACAACATTTATTGATGAAATAACAGCATGCTGTTTCGTAATTTTTATGTTCAGTTGTTTATGTGCATTTCTTTCTATACGCAGCACAACAAAACGTGCAGATTTTTATGAAACACTTGCCGAATATTCTTTTTTAATTGGTTTGATTATAATTTTTTTAATGACGATTTTGTTTTTGCTTGAGATAATACATTAGGCATGAGTGAAACAAAAGAAATAAAATTTAAACAAATATTTTTAGTGATGAACATAGAATTATACTTGATCCTGAGTTCATTGAATTTTATAAATCTTCTGAAGATAAAGAGCCGGTTATGTTTTCTAAACTTGAAGTAGATGCGTTTCGTTTTGGAATAAAATGGTTGAGAGGTTATAGGTTTATTTTCGGAAGAGTTTATTGTATTGATATTAAAAGCGCAACCGAAACAATTATTAAAATAAGAATGACATCTGTTTATAAAATAAATGTAAAAAAGCTGCATGAAAAATATTATACTCTTCTAAATATTATGCTCGAATTTTATGCTTCGGAAATGGTTGGCCAATATATAAAAACCTTTAATTATAAACAGCCATTTTCAATTTTAAATGTTCATTTCAATCAGTCAGGAATCAGATTAAGTGATAAATATGATATTCCATGGAACGACGTAGATGTAAGAACGCATACAAGATATGTTGCTATTTCAACAAAAACCACCACTGATATTTATCAAACATTTGATTATATCGAAGAATGGAATACCCTTGTTTTATACAATGTTTTAAGGCAAATATTAAAAGCAAAAAATCTTTTAAATAACTAAGCGTAGTTTATTCAAATATTGCTGAATAAATTCTTCTTTTCTTTTTAAACGGTATTGCATTACAAACCTTGGATGAGATAATGATTCGATTGTATTGAACCACTTAAATTTTTCATTCAGCTTTAATAAATATTTAGAATTCTCGCCTTCGCCAATACAAAAACACACATCAGTTTTTAAACCAAAAGCAATTTGTTGTTGCATGCAATTAATAATAAATGGTTCAATGCGTTTCATTAAAATTTTATCATCATAATAATTCAAATTCTTTCCATTTTTTACAAAACCAAGCGGGCTGATTGAAGAAATATAAAACTGGTTATAAAAATTTTCTGCTCCGCCAAATACATCAATCATTTCATATATAAACACAGAAGATAATTCCTGCTTTTGGGAGAAATCATTTTTAATATCGCAAACTTTTTCTAATCTTATTGGATCTGTAAATGGAATGCCTGTAACGCCGCCGCCAAATCTTCCGGGATTTATTCCAAGCAATAAATGCCTTTGATTATTATCGTTATAATATTTTTTGTAGAACGAAATGCATGCGTACTGCACATCTTTGCGTGTATGCGCATCAAGTACTTCAACATCTTTGGGTAATGTAAACGGGAGCTGTAGATTAAAAAGAAAATTCAGGATATTATCCGCAAAATTCATTGTAATGAAATAAAAAAATCCTGTTAAGCATTAACAGGATTTAAATTAAGTTATAAAAATATTTTATAAAACACCTATAACCCTGGTGTAATTAATATCAGTTAAAATGGTAAGCAGTTGGTCTTTTACTTTTACAATATGCATTACCAGTTTTGATTCTTTGGAAGAATGTAAGAATTCTATGATCTCTGTAAACCGCGGATTTTCGCTTCCCTTTTCCTGTTTATGCGATTCGTTTCTCAATTGAAACAAACGCAATAATTTTTTAGTTTCTTGTGGAGTAGATTCGATATAATCTTTTATATCATGCAAATCTTCCGCAATCTTTTTAAAAAATTTTTGATAATAGAGTTTTGATAATTTGTCTAAGTTCAGAAAAGGCATTGCGATATTTTTTAGTTGTTAATAAAATTGTTTATGTAAGCAATCCAATCTGTGGCAAGCACAATTAAAGTGGGAAAGATAAATTTTATTTAATTTATAACAGCGCGCTTTTATCCACATAAAAATTTACTGCTTTTGAAAGACGGAAATCCAATTTATTTTTATCCTTCAAGCCTGGCAAGTTCGCCTTCATCTAAATCATCTCCTGGATCTTTTGGTGGTGTAAGATCTAAATCTTTTTCGATGTCAGCTTCTGCAGATTTTTCTGCTGCTTTTGTATCGTTAGAAGAATGTTGTTGCTTTAAAATTTCTTTGTCGTGTTGTAAATTCTTATCCATGATTTTTATTTATTAGATGATACAAATTATCATGCCATTTTAATGCGCTTCCAGCCAGTTATCACCAATGCCTAATTCTGCTTCAACTGGAACATCAGAAGGCAACGGCAATGCGGCTTTCATATTGTTTAATATTAATGGTTGCAATACATCGAGCTCTGATGGCAACGCATCAAAAACCAATTCATCATGTACCTGCATTATCATTTTACTTTTCAAATTTTCTTTCTTCATCGAATCATGAATTTTTATCATCGCCATTTTTATCATATCCGCAGCCGTGCCTTGTATCGGCGAATTAATTGCATTGCGTTCTGCATAACCACGAACCGTAAAGTTGCCTGAGTTAATATCTTTCAGCCAACGCTTTCTGCCCATCAACGTTTGCACATAACCATGTTCACGGCAAAAATTTATCATGTTATCCATGTACTTTGTTATGCCGCTGAATTCTTTTTTATAGTTATCAATAATTTCTTTTGCTTCACTCCTGCTGATGCCAAGATTATCTGCCAAACCAAAAGCGCCTTGCCCGTAAATAATTCCAAAGTTTACACTCTTTGCTTTGTAACGCATTTCTTTTGTTACATCTTTTGCTTCAACATTAAAAACTTTTGATGCTGTGGCTGTATGAATGTCTGTATCGTTTTTGAAAGCAGCGCACATATTTTCATCTCCACTTATTGCCGCAACAATTCTTAATTCAATTTGCGAATAATCTGCGCTCACAATTACATTGCCATTTCGTGGAATAAATGCCTTGCGAATTTCCTTTCCGCGTTCAGTTCTTATTGGAATATTTTGAAGATTAGGATTGTTGCTCGCAAGCCTTCCGGTAACTGCAACTGCTTGTCCGTAGGTTGTATGAACACGTCCTGTTTTTTTGTTGATCAATAAAGGCAGTGCATCAATATAAGTTGATTTGAGTTTTGTAAGTTGACGATACGCTAAAATATCTGCAACGATCGGATTGTTATGCGCAAGCTTCATCAACACATCTTCACCGGTTGCATACTGACCGCTTTTTGTTTTTTTAGTTGATGATGCAGATGCATTCAACTTCAATTTATCAAATAAAACTTCACCTAATTGTTTTGGTGAACTAAGATTAAATTTTACACCAGCACCAGCATATACTGCCTGCTCTGCCTGGTAAGCTTCTCGCTCTAATTCTTTTGAATAATTAAGAAGAAACGGAACGTCAATCATCACACCTTCAAACTCCATATCAGTCAAAACTTTTACCAGTGGATTTTCTACTTCATAAAAAACTTTCTCAACATCTTTTGTTTTTAAATATGGATGCAACGCATGTTTTAATTGTAACGTGATGTCTGCATCTTCTGCAGCATAATTAACCAGTTTTTCAACTTCCACATCACGCATTGTGCCTTGTTGTTTGCCTTTCTTCCCAAGCAATTCTTCAATGTGAACAGGCTCGTAACTTAAGTACTGCGCGCTCAACAAATCCATGCTGCGCTTGCCATCCGGCTCAATCACATAATGCGCAAGCATCGTATCATACACCGTTCCTTTTATTTCGCGGTTATACCATTTTAAAACAAGTAAATCATATTTTAAGTTATGACCAATCCATATAAGATTTTCATTTTCAAACAAAGGTTTTAATAATTCAAGAAGATTACATGCTGCATCATACTCAGATGGACAGGTAACAAAAAAAGCTTCGCCTGGTTTATAAGAAAAACTCATTCCAACAAGTTCGGCTGCATTCGCATCAATGCCTGTTGTTTCCGTATCAAAACAAATTTCTGTTTGCTGATTCAATACTTCAACCAGTTCTTTTATCTTATCTTCTTCATTCACCAAAATATATTCATGCGATGTGTTGTTTATATTTTTTGATGATGCTAAACCAACATCATTAATCTCATTATCTTCAACTTTCTCAATTACAGTTCTTGCTGCAGCGCTTTCAATTGCATTGCCAAATAAATCTGTTTGCACACCAACTGGCGCTGTTTGAAACATATTAAAATCATCACCTAAAACTCTTTTGCCAAGCGTTTTAAATTCAAGCTCTGCAAATACATCAACCAAATCTTTTCTGTTCCATTCTTTTAAACAAAAATTTTCTTCATTAAACTGCACCGGAACATTTGTAATGATTGTTGCAAGCTTCTTACTTAAAATTGCAGACTCTTTTCCATCAATTATTTTTTTACCCAATGAGCCTTTAATATTTTCTGCGTTCGCAATAATATTTTCAACGTTGCCATATTCTTTTAAAAGTTTAGCTGCAGTTTTTTCACCC
>JBDUEO010000205.1:0-6035 GCA_040002335.1 Parafilimonas sp.
ACGGTTTGCATTTGGCCAAGAAAAGTGCTTGTTACTTTTCGTACCTGGCCGCTTCCACCACAGGTGTTACAGGTTTGAACACCACCTTTGTCTTTTGCTCCACTGCCATTACAGGTAGTGCAGGGAACATATTTTTTTACTTTGATATTTTTTGTAACGCCTTTTGCCATTTCTTCGAAATTCAGCTTAAGCTTTACCCGAAGATTGCTTCCACGAATACCGTGGCCTCTTCCTGCGCCACTGCTTCTTCTTGCACCGCCGCCAAAGAAATTACCAAAAACATCTTCACCGAAAATATCTCCAAACTGGCTGAAGATATCTTCCATATTTACATTGTTGCTGCCGCTGAAACCGCCACTGCCCGGCGCAAACGCAGCATGCCCATAACGATCGTACTTTGCTTTTTTATCTGCATCACTCAACACTTCATAAGCTTCTGCGGCATCTTTAAATTTTTCTTCTGCTGATGCATCACCCGGGTTTCTGTCAGGATGAAACTGCATAGCCACTTTGCGGTATGCTTTTTTAATTTCATCAGCAGATGCGCTTTTAGAAACGCCTAAAATGTCATAATAATCTCTTTTCGTCATAATCAACTTCCTTCTGGTTATTTACCTACAACAACTTTTGCAAAACGGATGAGTTTATCATTAAGGTAATATCCTTTCTGAATTTCATCAATTACTTTCCCTTTTTTACTCTTTTCGGGTACAGGTATTTCTGTTATGGCTTCATGTTTTTCAACATCAAAATCGCTATTTGTACTGTTCATTTGTTTTAAACCTTTGCTTTCCAGGCCTTTCTTAAGCTTGTTAAAAATAAGCAATGCACCTTCTGCAAATTGCTGAACATCACCTGATGTTTCAAGTTGTTTTTCTGCACGCTCACAATCATCCAGCGTATCTAATAAAGAAACAATTATTTCTTTTCCGGCGGTTTGCCTTATTTCCATGTTTTCTTTTGCTGTGCGCCTGCGATAATTGTCAAACTCGGCAAACAGGCGTATATATTTATCTTTTTGTTCCTGCAGTTCAGAAGTTAATTTTTCAATTACACCTTCATCCTCCAAAGTATCATTCAAATGTGTGGTGCCGGCTGCATTTTCGTCAGCATTAATTCCAAAATCAGCGTCGTTAGCCGTAATATCCTGATGTGTGTCTCTTTCTTCCATAATTTTAATTGACTTATAAAACGGTCAAATTTTTTGCCAGCCGCAAATAGACGAAAAATTGTCAGCCCAAAAAACAAATTTTTAAAAAATTTAATTAGTTTTACGCCATTAAAATCAAACAAAAACAATCTTATGAGAAAAGTATTTACCCTTTTAACACTTTTATTTACTGCAGCAACACTTAATGCGCAGCACGTTGACCTAAAACAGGTTATCCCAAATAAATACCAGGGAATTTCCGGATATAGCAGCCCTAACGGCCTTTGTGATTCGCTGAATTTATTTGACGCTAACACATGGGCTGCTTATTATTATGAATACAGAGGTGGCGGATCTGTATTAGGCACTAACAATTTAAAGGCAACGAAAGATGCAACCGTACTTGAAACCGCAAACTATTTTGATGTTTCAGGTTCTAATTACAATTTTATTACTGGTGGCTCTGTTTATTTTGCTTATGCGAATACTAATGTACCTGGCAATCTTAATAAAAATATTACTTTCAAAATTTACAGTGATGCAAATGGCAAACCGGGAACGCTTCTTGGCTCGGCCACCCGCACTTTAGGAGAAGTACATCTTGATGTTGTAGCAGGCAAGCTTACTGAATTTCAATTAACAACTGCAATCGCAATGCCCGCATCTAAAAAGTTTTATCTATCTGTAGATAACAGCAATTTTAGCTGGACTTTTACAAATCATGATTCAATTGCTATTGTTGCAACAGACAACTACGCAACAACTAATAACACTTATCAGTATATAAACTTTAATCCTTCAACAAGATGGGACGCTACAAATAATTTCTGGAGAAACAGTACCGATTCGCTTAACGTTACTTTGTTTGCGTTTCCGTATGTGCGCAATTCATTAGATAATTGTGGAATACTGCCTGTAAATATGTTTAATTTCGGCGGTTTTGTAAAAGACAATAAGGCTTATTTAAACTGGAGCACAGCAACAGAAAGTAATAATAAAGGATTTTCTATTGAAAGAAGTAAAGATGGCAGAAACTTTACAAGCGTTGGCTTTGTAAACGGAGCTGGCAATTCATCATTGGTGAGAAATTATACTTACACAGACCTTACTTTAAAAGATATTAATGTTACAACTACTTACTATCGTTTAAAACAAGTTGATCTTGATGGTAAATTTTCTTATTCAAATGTGTTATCGCTGAACCTGAAAAATATTTTACAGTGGAAATTATATCCAAATCCTGTAAAAAATATTGCAACGGTTGAACTGAACTTAACTGCACCTTCAAAAGTAAATGTGCAGGTTATTTCACGCGATGGTAAAATGGTAATTAATTCAGATAAAGGTGTTCTTGGACAGGGAACACAACAGGTATTTATTAATACACAAGGCCTCGCAACAGGCTCTTATATAGTGCGTATAAAAACAGATACAGCAATTTATACAACACCTATTATTAAAGATTAGAATTAAAAACAACATAATAAAAGCCGTCTTACAAAACAGACGGCTTTTTTGTTTATAATAATTTCAGGTTGGGCTTAAGTTAATACAGCTAAGCCGAAAATTTATTAACTCAAAAACACTAATTTGAAATAAGATAGATAATTTCACAAAACCAATTAATAAAATAATTTCACTATGAAGAAAAATTTATCTCTTTTTATTACATCCCTGCTACTCTTTAATTTCTCGTTTATTTATGCACAAACAAAACATACTGCCAAAGCAGTTGCGGCAAAAACATTTAAAATAAATTCAAATCTTTTTGGCAAAAGTCCTGGTGTTTCAGCATGCGATACAGTAAATCTTGATGCTGCGCAAAACTGGCATCCAATTTCTTACGGTTACAATGGTGATGGTTATGTTTTTGGAACTATTGACAGTACAGATTTTGGTTTTAATTTTATTGAACAGGCTAATTATTTCGATGTATCATCTTCTGACTACAGTTATATAAGCGGCGGCCTTGTTTACTTTTCTTTCGCAAACACAAATACACCCGCAGACCTTAATAAAGATATTATATTTAAATTGTATGATGATAATGGCGGTTATCCCGGAAATCTGTTAGCATCCACAACACTTAAGCTTAGCCAGGTAAAGCAAGATGTATTAAATAATGATTTAACTGAATTTGCATTTCCGACGGCAATCAAAATGCCGCTTTCAAAAACATTTTATATTTCGGTTGATGATTCAAACTTTGAATGGACTTCTACAGTAAAAGATTCAATTTCGATTGTAGCATCTCAAAATGGAGAAGCAAGTGATGCAGCCTATCAAAAAATTTCAATTGCAGGGCTTGATGAACAATGGATAAAGGTCAGCGATATTTGGATTGATGGTAATACCGGCAACCCACTCGAAGTAAATCTTTTCATCTTCCCTTATGTAAGCAATGCAATTGATGGTTGCAGCATTTTGCCGGTAAGCATGTTTAATTTTGGCGGAACTGTAAAAGATCAACAGGCTTACTTAAACTGGAGCACCGCATCTGAAAGTAATAACAAAGGTTTTTATGTTGAAAGAAGTAAAGACGGTAAAAACTTTACAGATATTGGCTTTTTAAAAGGCGCAGTTAATTCAACACAAATAAAAAATTATACGTACACAGATGCAACGCTGAAAGATATAAATGTTACCACAACTTATTACCGCTTAAAACAAGTTGATGTTGATGGAAAATACACATACTCAAAAGTGTTGCCGCTAAACATTACTAATATTTTAAAATGGAGGTTATATCCAAATCCTGTAAAAGATGTTGCTACGGTTGAACTGAATTTAGAAACAGCATCTAAAGTAACGGTGCAGGTATTTTCACGCGATGGAAAAGTTGTACTTACTACAGATAAAGGCATTATTAATGCGGGCACGCAGCAAGTGTTTATCAATACACAAAACCTTGCAACAGGTTCTTATATTGTGCGCACAAAGGTTGGCGATAAAACATATTCGCAAATGATAATAAAAGAATAATCATCAAAAAAAATACTTTAAAAGCTGCAATTTTTTTGCAGCTTTTTTTATTTGCTCATTCCGCTAAATCTTTTGCACTGAAAGATAACGGAAGCAATAAAGATGCGCTTTCAATAATTAGAACTTTGCCTTTCAAACCAGAAAGCAGCAAACGAATAGGTTGTTTTAACCGCGTTTCATATTCAACTAATGATTGCCGGCAAATACCGCAAGGCGTTATCGGGTGATGGCTCTCTCCTGCCTTGTTATCATAACTTATCGCTATCGTTTTTATCTGTGCTTCCGGATGAAGCGATGTAATTGCCGAAAGCAATACTCTTTCTGCACATAAGCCTGCCGGAGAACTCGCGTTCTCCTGGTTGGTTGCCGTTATTATTTTTTTGTTTGAAAGTAAAGCTGCTGCACCAACATAAAAATTTGAGTAAGGTGCATACGCATTCTTTGTTGCCTTGCGAGCCCGCGTTAATAAAGCAGTGTCTTGCTTTGATAAAGCTTTTATATCATTTACCTCTTCAAAAGAAAATTTGTATTGCTTAAAACTCATGTATAAATGTAGCTATAAACAATTTATATAATTGGCGGTGGCTTTTAAGCCAAAAAAGAATGATAATATTTGTAGTTAATTACTAAAGTTGTCTGATGTATTTCTGCTGCAAATTATTTACAAACCCGCACTTAATATTGCCAACAATAAGGACTTAAAAAAAATTTCCGCTTTACTCTTATTCAGGGTAAATAACCTTAAGCTGCGAACGCACTTCATCCATAATTTTTACAACATCCAAACTTGACTTATGCGGCAGTAAATCGCTTTCAATTTTTCCTTGTTTTAAACATGTAATTACTTCTTCAATTTCATATTGAAATCCGCGGCCGGGCCATGAAGGAATATGCTCAAAAGAAGGTTTATTATTAAGCATCACTTCTATTTTTTCGGGATGTTCTGTCCATGGTTTTTTTATGCATATAGTACCTTCACTTCCATATATCCATGCGCTGTTTTCCGTTTGTGTAATGATGGAAGATTCAAGCATAGCAAAATAGCCATTTTTATAACGCAGCATCATACCGCAAGTTTCGTCAATATTCAATTCCGTTATTTTACCGCAGGCGAATATTGCATCAGGAATTCCTAATAAAAAATAACTTAAATAAATTGAATAACCGCCAACATCAAGCAAAGAACCGCCGCCTAATGCGGGATTAAAAAAGCGGTTATTATTATTTTTTTCTGCAATAAAGCTCATGTCTGCATGCAGATGTAAAACTTCACCAATTATACCTGACTGAATGGTTTTAAAAAGAAATTCAAAACTAGGAAGGAACCGCGTCCACATACCTTCCATTAAAAATATTTTATTTTTTTGCGATGCGGAAATAAGCCCGTTTACCTGTTGCTCATTTATGGCAAGCGGCTTTTCGCACAACACCGGAATTTTATTTTCAATACACGAAAGCGCATGTTTAAAATGCAATGTATGCGGCGTTGCAATATATACAGCATCAGGTTTATCTCTTATAAAATCTTCTAATGTTGTAATTGTTTTGCCGCCGAAATTTTTTACAAATTCTTTGGTGTGTTCAACGTTACGGCCAAGCACAGGCCCAACTTCACAAGTTGTGCTTTCAACATATTTTAAATCTTCAACAAAATCTTTGGCAATATTTCCAGGACCAATTATTCCCCAGCGCATACTAATAATTTTTAAGCGAAAGCTATTTTATTTTATCCATTGCTTCTTCTTTTATCCAGATGCTTAAGTTTCTCGATTTCACCGGGAAAAAAGCAATACCATCATTATTGGTAACAACCGCATCGGCAAAACTTTCTGTAACATCAATAAATTTCCTGTTGGCATTTAATCCGCCTAAATTCATTTCTTTAAAACCATCTTCACTATTT
>JBDUEO010000206.1:0-6020 GCA_040002335.1 Parafilimonas sp.
TAACGAATGTGCATGAAGGAATGCCTGCATTTGATGAAGAAATTTTTGGGCCTGTTTTTACGTTGATAAGTGCAAAAGATGAAATGCATGCGATTGAATTAGCCAACAATTCGCGGTTTGGTTTAGGCGGAAATATCTGGACGAAAGATATGGACAAAGGCATTGCATTCGCCAGGAAAATAAACAGTGGTTCTGTGTTTATAAATTCAATGGTAAAGTCAGAGCCATCTTTACCTTTTGGCGGTATAAAAAAATCAGGCTACGGGCGGGAATTAAGCAAACATGGAATTATGGAATTCGTAAACATAAAAACAATTACGGTAGCAGAATAATTATTTCTCATCAAAATTATTTCGCCACTCGTTAGAAATATTTTTGGCTTTTTCAATTACAGATTGCTCCATCTTCAATTTAAAATCACTGATTGCAGCAGAAACATTTTCATCAAATGTGCCTATGATCTGCGCCGCAATAATGCCGGCATTTTTAGCTGCATCCAAAGCCACTGTTGCTACCGGAACACCATTTGGCATTTGCAAAATAGAAAGCACAGAATCCCATCCATGAATTGAATTAGAAGATTCTATCGGCACACCAATAACAGGCAATGTTGTAAGGCTTGCCACCATTCCAGGCAAATGCGCAGCTCCGCCGGCACCTGCAATTATCACTTTCAACCCGCGTTCGTGAGCGCTGCTTGCATATTCAACCATACGCATGGGCGTGCGGTGTGCAGAAACAATTGTTAGCTCAAAAGGAATATTAAACTCTTTTAAAATATGCGCCGCTTCCTGCATTATTTTCAGGTCGCTGTCGCTGCCCATAATTATACCAACTGAAGGAGTTTGGAGTTTGGAGTTTTCAGTTTTCAGTTTAACGTTTTCAGTTTTTTCCATTAATTCTATTTTTAAATTTTTTGCCTTTAAACGGCGAAGTGTTTAAGTATTCCATAAATCCTGCTATCATTTTTGCAACTTCATCAACGGAGCTATATAGCTCATCAAAAATTTGTTGATTGATATAACTTACATCTAAACATCGATAAAGTTGAGATTTTAATTCGCCAGTTTCGCCCTTTGATATACCAAGCGAATTAATAAATTCAAGTCGGCTGCCTCTGTCAAAACCTTCTGCAATATTATCCATTATTGAACCGGCAGATCCACGCATCTGATCCTTTAATCTAAAATCTTTTGAAAGGGGTACATTAAATGTTAGTTCATAGACTTTAACAGATAAGGCTCTTGCTTTTTGCCATACTGTAAAATCTTCAAATTTTGCGATGGTTGCCATAACTGAAAATTGAAAACAGTAAATTGTAAACTACAAATTATACAATTACTTTAAGCGTGTTTTTTATTTTTTCAACACTTTCAATCAACTCATTCCTATTTTCACTTATTATCGTTACGTGGCCCATTTTTCTGCCGGGTTTTGTTTGTTGTTTTCCATACAAATGCACAAACGCATTTTTTATTGAAAGCACATCATCCAAACCCGTATATTTTGCATCACCGTTGTAGCCTTCTTCACCTAAAATATTTACAATGGATGAAGGCAAAATGGCGGCTGTATTTCCTAACGGATAATTCAGCATAATACGCCAAAGCATATCGTACTGGCTGCAAAAGTTTGCTTCAATGGTATGATGTCCGCTGTTGTGAACCCGTGGCGCAGTTTCATTTACAAAAACATTGTTGTTTTTGTCAACAAACATTTCTATAGCAAACAACCCGGCGCTGTTAAAACTTCTTACAACCTGCAAAGCAATTTTTTCGGCTTGTTGTAAAATATTTTGCGGCAATGTTGCGGGTGAAATTTGATAATCCAATAAATTTAATGCAGCATCAAAAATCATTTCTGTTGCAGGAAAAATTGCTGTTTCCTTTTCATCGTTCATGGCAACAATTACCGCAATTTCTTTTTCAATATCAACCATTTTTTCTAACACCGAAGGCGCATCAAACCCTTTTACAATTGCATCTTTATTTCTTAAAACCTGCACGCCTTTTCCATCATAACCACCTTCGCCAATTTTATGAACTGCAGGTAAAAAAGAAACATTATTCTTTAGCTCATTTTTATTTTGTGTGATAATAAATTCCGGCGATGGAATTTGGTTTGACTGATAAAATTTTTTTTGAGTGATCTTGTTTTTTATAATTTTTATAGCAGATGGTTTCGGATAAATTTTAACGCCTTCACTTTCTAATTTTTCAAGTGCCTCAGTATTTACTGCTTCAATTTCTATGGTGATTGCATCAAGGTTTTTTCCAAAATTATACACCGCATCAAAATCTTTTATATCGCCTTTTATAAAATGATGGCATAAATGCGCAGCAGGGCAATGTTCATCATTTTCCAAAACAAAAGTTTCCACTACATAATTTGCAGCAGCCTGTAATAACATTCTTCCTAATTGCCCGCCGCCAAGAATACCTATTTTTGAAATTTTTGATGAATGCATTTTAAAATTTAATCAATATGAAATGTATAAAGCATGCAATTTGTATGTTTTTTCTCTAAAACCATTTCTTAAATTTTGTGTTTATAAAGTAATAGATTTTATAAGTAACATGTTCAAAAAAATTATTGTTTATTTTGCCGCAAATTAATACACCATAAGTTTTCATAATGTTTGAACCATTAGTGAAGGGATTAATTTTAGGCTTGCTTTTAGGCATATCTGTTGGACCTATAATTTTTTCTGTTCTTAAACAAAGCCTTAATAACGGCCATCGTGGTGGTTATGCTTTTATCGCCGGCGTTTCTGCAAGCGATATATTACTTGTGCTTATTTGTAACATGTTTACGCAGTTGTTTGATACGGTTATGCAACATGAACTTATAATTGGCATTGCAGGCAGCAGCTTATTAATAGCATTAGGTGTGTATAATTTTTTCTTTCGCAAAGTGCAAACCGCTGAAAACGGAATGCTGATGGTAAATAACCTGCGCACACATCATTTGGTGGGCATCTTCTTTTCAGGCTTTTTTATGAATACGCTTAACCCCGGTTCTTTTTTATTTTGGTTTGCCACTACCGCAACCATATCTGCAGATTCAAAACTTGTAGATCATCCCGATCAATACCGCTTTATTGTTTTTTTAACTGCATTGCTTTTTAACCTGGCATCAGATACTTCTAAAGTTTTACTTGCAAACAAAATAAGGCTAAAACTTACACCGCGCAATGTGCATCTTGTTAACCGTATTTCAGGTGTTATACTAATGGGTTTTGGCATTGCCATAATTGTAACTATACTTATTCGCGATGGGCATGCAGGCAAGCTTTAACAAGCTGTTACGAAGCACCTTTGTACTTTTAAATTTCATATTTAAAAATGAATCGCCTCCTGTTCATAATTATAACTGCCTTTATTGTTAGTTCAGCTTTTGCACAATCAGATTTTATTCAATTGAAAAAGAAAGACAAAGTGCTGCAATCGTGGTTTAAAGGAAATAATATATATACGCAGTTAAAAAACGGGCAATGGATAAATGCCGTTATCTATAATATTAAAGATGATAGTTTATACCTGCGGCCTTATGTAGTGCATACATATATTAACCGGCTTGGTTTAAATTTTTTAGATACAACTTATTATGGAATGATGACCATTCACCCGGATAAGATTAATGCGTTTCCAAAACATGGTGAAAGTTTTAGTTACGTAAAAAACGGAACTATCTTCGAAATTGGCGGCGGCGGTTATCTTTTATTAAATATTATAAATACACTCAGCGATAATGATCCATTGTTTGCATCAGGCAACATTCCTAAATTAAGTATTGCAACCGGTGTATTGGCTTTGGGAATTGCTTTGGGTTTAACGCACAAATCAAACTATATCATCGGCAAAAAATATCATGTAGAATATATTTATACAAAGCCATCTTCGTAGTATTTTCGATAAAGAATGAAAGACCAAAAGCCATCAGTTATTAAAAAAACTTTCCGCCGCATTCTAAAAATAATTCTTTACGCATTTATTTTTTCGCTTGTTTATTTATTGATAGGTAAATGGCTCATGCCGCCAATTACGCTTACACAATTAACAAGCTGGATAGAAGGCGATGGTTTAAAAAGAGATTATGTTTCGTGGAATGATATTTCACCAAACGTAAAGCTGGCGGCAATTTCAGGCGAAGATCAATTGTTTCCCGTTCACAATGGTTTCGATTGGAAAGCAATTGATAAAAGCTTAAATAATAATCTTTCAAAAAATGGAAGAACAAAAGGTTCAGCCGCAAGTACAATAAGTCAGCAAACGGCAAAAAATGTATTTTTATTCCAGGGTATGAGTTATATACGAAAGCCATTTGAAGCTGTTTATACATCGCTTATTGAATTGATTTGGGGGAAGAAACGCATTCTTGAAGTGTATCTTAATACTATCGAAATGGGTAAAGGCATTTATGGAATTGAAGCAGCTTCAGAACAATATTTCCATAAGCATGCGAAAGAGCTTTCACGTAATGAAGCTGCCATGATAATTGCTTGTCTTCCTAATCCTAAAATATATACAGTAAAACCAGAAAGCCGTTTTGTTGCATGGAAAAGTAAATGGATTTTAAAACAAATGAATAATATGCAAAGCGATAAGAACGTGATTGCGTTAATAAATACAAAGTAGATATTGGTTAATGGTTGATAGTTCATAAAAGAACCAACCATTTTCTATCAACAATTAACTATGAACTAAAAACTATGATCCATTCCAAACTTCCCGATACAGGCACAACCATTTTTACAGTAATGAGCCAGTTAGCACTTGAACATAATGCTATTAATCTTGGCCAGGGCTTTCCTGATTTTATGATGAGCAAAGAATTAATTGCATTGGTAAATGCTGCTATGGTGCAAGGCCACAATCAATATGCACACATGAATGGTTTGCCTTTGCTGCGCCAAAAGCTTGCTCAAAAAGTTGAGCAGCTTTATAACAATGCAATCGATCCAGAAACACAGGTAACGATAACACCCGGCGGCACGTATGCCATTTATACCGCGCTAACAAGCATACTTGAAAAGGATGATGAAGTGATCGTGTTTGAACCTGCGTACGATAGCTATATTCCAAACATAATTGTAAATGGTGCGAAGCCTGTTTTAATTCAGTTACAGTATCCTGAATACAGCATTCCATGGAATGAGGTACATAAAAAAATTACATCAAAAACAAAAGCCATTATTATCAATTCACCGCACAACCCAACCGGCGCAGTTATTAATGAAAATGATATTGAACAACTGAAGCAAATCGTTCATAACAAAAATATTTTTATTGTTAGCGATGAAGTGTATGAGCATTTGATTTTTGATGATATTCCGCACCAAAGCATTTTGCGTTATCCTGAATTGCTTGAGAAAAGTTTTGTATGTTTCTCATTTGGCAAAACATACAATTGCACGGGCTGGAAGATTGGATATTGCATTGCAGCGCCTGCATTAATGAAAGAGTTTAGAAAAGTGCACCAGTTCAACTGTTTTAGCTGCGCCAGTTTTGTACAATATGCTTTAGCTGAATTTTTAAATAATCAAGATGCTTATTTATCGCTGGGCAAATTCATTCAAAACAAAAGAGATTATTTTCAAAGCATGATGAAGGCAACAAAATTTAAAGCCATTCCTTCTCACGGCAGTTATTTTCAATGTTACAGCTATAAAGATTTTAGTGATGAAAATGATATGCAGCTCGCCATACGTTTAACCAAAGAATATGGCGTAACAACCATTCCTTTAAGTAGTTTTTATCAATCAAAAAAAGATGATAAAGTATTGCGTTTTTGCTTTGCGAAAAAAGAAGAAACATTGAAAGAAGCTGCGGAACGGTTGAGCAGGTTGTAGTTTAGTAACCTGCATTTTATTCCTAAAAATTCAAGTGCCACTTGAAATGTTGCATTTGTTTGCTTTTATTGCGCACACTAACTTACATAACAATTCAAACAGCTTTTTTAATGATCTAACATATTTTCCTGCTGAATAAATAATTGTTTGCAAACAAAAAGGAGAAGCT
>JBDUEO010000207.1:0-6017 GCA_040002335.1 Parafilimonas sp.
CATTATACAAAGCTAATATGTAAAAGAAAAAAGCCTCTGTTAGCTCTGCTATCTCTGTGCGATAAAACTTTACAATTTTTCCACTTCTTCTTTTACAAATTCCATCAATGTTTTTATATGATCCGGGGAAAGATCAAACTTTAAACCTGCTGCTTCGTATAGTTCAGGAAGTGGCTTTGTTCCACCAAGGCTTAATGCACGCACATAATTATTCAAAGCTTGCTCTGGATTCTTTTTATACTGCATCCACAAACCAATAGCCCCTAATTGCGCAATACCATATTCAATATAATAAAACGGAACTTCAAACAAATGCAACTGCCTTTGCCAGCTTACTTTTCTATATTCTTCAAGCCCTGAAAAATCAACTGTGTTAGTAGAAAATTCATTTAAAATATTTACCCAGGCTTCTGTTCTTTCTTCTATTGTATGCTGCGGATGTTCATATATCCAATGTTGAAATTTATCAATGGTTGCTATCCACGGAAATATTGTAATAACTCTTTCCAACTGGTGTTCTTTTGCACGCTTCAAATCTTCTGCATCACTAAAAAAAGTATTCCATTTATCCATGGAAAAAAGCTCCATGCTCATGCTCGCCACTTCAGCAATTTCCATTGGGTATTCTTTGAAAGCACTTAGCTCCAACGGATGCGATAAAAAAGAATGCACTGCATGGCCGCCTTCGTGTACCATCGTTGTTACATCATCCATTTGCCCCGCAGCATTCATAAAAATAAACGGTGCGCCACTTTCTGCTAACGGGCAATTATAACCACCCGGCGCTTTGCCTTTTCTGCTTTCAAGATCAAGATGGCCAAGCTGCTTCATCTTCTTTAAACACTCTGCAAAAAATGGGTTTAATTCTTCAAAACATTGTTCTGATTTTTCAAGCAATTCTTTTCCGGAATCGAATGGATGTAATGGCTTTATATGCTCAGGCTCTGCTTCTGTATCCCACGGGCGCAAAGTATCAACACCTAATTTTTCTTTTTTATGCTGATTGATTTTCGCAACCAATGGAAGCACATGCAGCTTTACGGCTTCGTGAAATTTAAAGCAATCTTCTTTTGTATAATCGAAGCGGCCCATTTCAACAAACTTGTAATCGCGATAATTTTCAAACCCGGCATTCTTTGCAACTTTATCACGCTTCTCAACAAGTTTTGTATATAAATCATTCAGCACATCTTTATCCTGCATTCTGCGTTCCTGAATTTTGCGATAGACTTCTTCACGCAAATTTCTATCATGTTCAAGCAAAAATTTTGAAGCTTGTTGCAACGTATATTCCTTGCCTTTTACTTCAACCGTCATCGCGCCGGTAATTACACCAAATTGTTGTTGCATTACACTTAATTCAGCCTGCAACGGAATGTTTGCTTCGCGAAACAATTCAATATTCTTTTTTACGCTGCGTAAATACGTAAAGTATTTTTGCTTATCAAGTTCATTTGTAAATGGCGAATTCACCAGTTTTTTATTCAGCAAATCTGCATACGGTTGCAGCTTTGGTTGAATTTCCATGCAGAAATAAGTGAAAGCTTCTTCCAAACTTTTATCTGTTGTATCACAAGTCATTTTTATCTGGCGCCAGCAGGCATCTTCGCTTACAACAGCTTCGGCTTCGCTTATATCTTTAAGCCATTGTTCCAAATCTTTTTTAGAATCAATCTTTCTTTCTAATAAATTTTTAAAGAAAGGTTCTAAAGTTTCCCACGTTGTTACTTTAAAATCTTCAGGAATAAAATGCCTTTTTGTTTTTTGTATATCTGCGGTTAATTGCATGATTGAAATCAAAATTTAAAAGTAAAAAATGTTTAGTGCTTATAATTAAACATCGCTTCGAAGAAAAGAGAATTTCTCCTGACAAGATTTAGAATAATCATTACCAAACAACGATAATTAGATTATTTTTTTGCAGCTTTCTTTTTTGCAGCTTTAGGTTTGGGTTCAGTTAAAGCTTCCTGGTCAGCTACAGGCGTTTCTTCTTTCTTCGCTTTGGCTGCTTTTGCTTTTTTTGTCACTGGTGCTGCTGCATCAGTTTCATCTGTTTCTTTCGTCACAGATTTTTCTTTTTTAGAAGGTTTGGGTTCTTCTGCCTTTATAGCTTCCTCAGAAATTATTTCTTCTTTTGCCTCATCTTCTTCTTCCGGTTCTTCACTTAACTTTATTTCAACATCATTTTTCTTAAGTACATCAAACCATCTTACCATTTTCTTCATATCACTTGAGTAAACTCTTTCAAAATCCATGGCTGGATAAACAGTCTTAAAATATTTTTTTACAGCATCCGCATTTTTTTCATCTGGCATTTTTTCGCCATTGTTTTGCATAGCATAAAATACTTCAACCAAATTCACATTATCGCTTTCTGTATATACTTCAATACTTTCAAGATGAGAAAAGTTATGTACGCGTGATGATACAAAGCGCGTGCTTTTATCGTCTAATGAACGCACAATAGCGCCATCGTTTTTGCTGGCAATCAATTCAAATAATCCTGGTAATCCTGTAACTGAGACAAGCTTGCTATATTCCATAAAAAAATTTTGAGGGTTGCAAGATAAATTAATTGCCGCAGGTTATGCAAACAAGAAGTTGCTTCCGCTTAAAATTAACAGCTATATCAACTTTAACTTATTCTACTTAAAACACTGCAAAGATTTATACCAGATAAATCTTCTTAAATAGTATTGCGCTTTCTTAATTTATATTTGCGTCCATGCCGCAAAAGCCTTTTTTGCATACACTGCTTTCTCCGCGTTTATTAGATCTGTATGATGTTGAAAATAACATTGTAGTTATCATTGATGTTTTTCGCGCCACATCAACCATAACTACGGCTTTATATAATGGCGCAGAAAAAGTAATTCCTGTTTCTGATGTTGAAGATTGTATTGCGATAGGAAAAAAATTAAATGCAATTACTGCAGGTGAGCGTGATGGAAAAATAATTGAAGGTTTGCAACACGGAAATTCGCCCGCAGAATACCCGCGCAGTTTTATTGAAGGCAAAACTTTAGTGCTTACCACAACCAACGGAACAAAATTATTACACATGGCTTTAAATAAAAACGCTTCTGAAGTTATTACCGGATCGTTTCCAAATTTGGCTGCCGTATGCGATCATCTTTCCTCATCAAACAAAAATATTATTCTTGGTTGTTCTGCCTGGAAAGACCGCTTTAACCTGGAAGACACTTTGTTTGCTGGCGCCGTTATCAACCAAATAAAAAAATATTTTACCATACATTGCGATAGCAGTTTAATGGCAGAAGATATGTATCAATTGCATTGTAAAAACATTTTTTCTTTTATAAGAAAAACTACACACTGGCACCGGCTTGCTGCTTTTGGTTTAGAGAAAGATCTTGAATACTGCGTTACGTGTAATGTTGCTAATGTATTGCCGATATATAAAGATGGAGCGTTGGTTATTTAACTATCTTAAATTGATTGTTAACGTTTCAATAGGTTTCATTTACTCACTACAATGGTTTATTTTTGCTGTTGCTTTTTTTTTAATCACACATCTGAATTTATAAATCATACTTAAGTTTGGCTTTACCACAATTAATTAAATACATCTACAATAACGGTACTGATGAGGTTATACGCCGTGGCAAAAAAATATTCTCTTCCGGCTATGTTGAGATAATTGAAAATGATGAGCTGCTTGGCTCCATTATTTTCAGGGTAAGAGATGATTCGTATAACACGTATAATAAAGTTTATTTAAGCCGTTATAATAATGTTCAAACACTTTCGCTGCGTTGTAGTTGCCCGTATAATCTTGGTGATATTTGCCGCCACGAAGCAGCAGCTCTATTTCGCCTGCAGGAATTAATTGATAACAATCAGTTAGGCGAAATTGATACAGACTTTAAGCAACAACATACCGTTGTTAAGCTAAAGCAAATTGAAATTCGCTCAATAAAAATGCTTGCGCCGCCTGATGCTTTATCTGTGGCTGACGATTTTTTACGCGGCAATAAAGCAACTATTCTTGAAGCAGCGAACGATATTGTAAAAGCAGAATTAAATTATGAAGGCAATAATTATGCGTTACAATTTCGGCGCAACGAAGAAAGAAGTTTAGATACAAGCTGTAATTGCAATTCAGAAAAAAAATATCCTTTATGCATTCATAAAACTATTGTGCTGCTTCAGTTGTACAATAATTATGGCTCGTCTTTTTTTGAAACAATAAGCGATCGCGACCGCGATAAAAATAAACTGCTCGCTTTATACGGCTACTCAACAGATGATGATTTAGATGGCAAGTTTGAATTTACTTATCGCGATGGCAAGCCTTTTTTACGTGTGCTCGATCCTTCTATAAAACGCATTATTGCGCCGCCTGTTGTTGAAAGAAAACCATTTTTTCTTCCATCGCAAAAAGAAGTTTTGGTTGAGGAAAAAACGGTTGATGCAGAACATTATCAAAAGCTGGGTGTTGTGTTGCGTTACGATGCGCAACAATATCCTTTTATACAAGCTGATGGTATTAAAGGCGAAACGAATGATGAAAGCAAAGCTTATACAAGCAAAACGGAAAAGCTCGATCTCACAAAATTTGTAAATACAGAAGACTTTAATGAAGATGATAAAATGCTGATTCAGCATTTGCGAAAATTATTGCCTTCAGAAGTTACGCGCTATTTAAACCGTAATTCTCCGTTCAGCGGTATTTGGGAAAATATTACGCAGCAAAATGATGACCTGCCTGAAGAAACACGCTATCTTATTATTGAATACCTGCTTCCCAAATACAAAAAATTATTTTCAGAAATAAGTGAAGGCAATTTCGCTTTTATGTTGCCTTCAGATAAGACTTTTGCAACAGCAAATATTCAACAGGCTGTTCTTTCAAATCAATATGTACAACCGCAATTCAGCATATCGCACAACAACAATTTATATGAAGTGCGCTGCTTTGTAAAATTGCTGAACAGTGTTGTGCCAATTGAAGAAAACGTAATGCATTCGCCATTAATTTTTCAACATGAAAATACTTTTTATTTATGGCAGAAAACAGAAGATGTTTTATTAACGGAACGCTTTTTAAACAATGGTAAAATTTCAATTACTGAAGAAGACTGGAGCAAACAATTAGGTGAATTTATTCTTCCGCTAACCAAACAATATGATGTTCAGTTCAACGGAATTCAGAAAGAGGAATTAAAAAATATACGGCCTGAAATGCGGCTGATGATTAAAGAAAAAGGCGATTATCTTTTGTTTCAGCCTTTCTTTAATTATAATGGTTATGATGTAAGGCAGGAAGATAAAGACCGCATATTTGTTCCATCAGCAGGCAAACTCATCATCATTCACCGCAATGATGAAGTTGAAAAATCACTGATAAAAAAAATAGAAAATCTTCACTCATCTTTTATACATACAGATGCAGATACGCTTGCATTAAAAGGCAATGATGTTTTAAAAAACAACTGGTTCTTTTTATTTGCAGATGCAGTAAAGGAAATGAATATTCCGGTGTATGGTTTTGATGCGCTGAAAAAATTCAGGTTCAATACAGCAAAGCCATCAACCAAAATTTTCATAAGCAGCAATACAGATTGGTTTGATGCAAAAATTGATATTCATTTTGGCGAACAAAAAATTACCGTTGCCGATGTAAAAAAAGCGCTGGCAAACAAATTACAATTTGTGCCTTTGCCCGATGGAACACTTGGTATTTTACCGGAAGACTGGATAAGAAGATATTCAATGTTGTTTGCTGTTGGCGAAGGCAAATCAAGCAACATTAAATTAAGCAAATATCATTTTGGTGTTATTGAAGAATTGTATGCGCAGCGCGATGAAGAAGAATTATTTTTTAAGCTGGAAGAAAAATATGAACGCTTAAAAGAAAATCATACTGTAAAACAAATTGAACCGCCGCAACATCTTGAACATATACTTCGTCCGTACCAGGTTTCAGGTTTTCAATGGCTTAATTATTTAAGCGAAGTAAACTGGGGCGGCATTCTTGCAGATGATATGGGTTT
>JBDUEO010000208.1:0-6004 GCA_040002335.1 Parafilimonas sp.
GAAACAGTTCAGTCTGAAGACATCGGAATAGAATTAAATGCTTTTGATAACCGCCTGCATTTTGAAGGCACATACTATAACAAAACAACAAAAGACCTTATGACTTTTGTTGACAGAAGCTCATTAGGCATACCTAATGAATTGATCAACGGAGGTTCATTACGCAACTGGGGTGAAGAGTTTTTAGCTTCATGGAAACAAAATTTTTCAAGAGATTTTAGTATGGACCTCTCAGGTAATATAACTTTCTTAAAAAATAAAGTACTTAGCCTTGCTAAAGATATTCCAACAGGTATACTTGACAGAAGTTTTGAAAATAATGGAACAGCAGTTAGCAGAACCCAGGCAGGACATCCGATCGGATCTTTTTACGGATATGAACAGATTGGTGTTTTTCAATCTTATGCAGACATTATCAAATCTCCAAGCGAATCTTCTTTAGGTGCAGTAAGGCCTGGTGATAGAAAATTTGCAGACTTGAACGGAGATGGTGTAATTGATGCCAGTGACAGAACGTTTATTGGTAATCCGACGCCTGATTTTATGTACGGAATGTCAGTTACTTTAAATTATAAAAATATTAGTTTAGATATTGATGGTGAGGGAGTTTATGGAGCCGATATTTTCAGAACGTGGAATTCTCTTGAATCGCCATTTCAGAGAGTAAATTATGCAGCATTTCAGTTAGACAGGTGGCATGGAGCGGGAACTTCAAACTGGGAACCAATTATCAGCCAGCAAGATCGTGTAAACTATAATGGTTCTACCTATAATATTGAAGACGGAAGTTATTTCCGCTTGCGCAATATCCAGTTATCGTACAGCATTTCTTCAAACGCTTTAAATACAATTCATATTAAGGGAATAAGGTTGTATGCAAACGCTCAAAATATAAAAACCTGGAAACATAATCATGGTTATACGCCTGAATATGGTGGCGATGCAACAGCGTTTGGTTATGATAATGCAGGAGGCGCAATTCCTTATATAATAACTTTTGGATTCTCAGCAACTTTTTAAATCTCAATAATTCAGATCATGAAAAAGGAAATTAATATATTTTTTACTGCGATGGTGATGGTAGCCTCAGCGGCAGTTTTTAGCAGTTGCCAAAAATTTTTAGACAGAAAACCACTTACAGCTACGTTAGATGATTTACACCAGGGAACGCTGGAAGCGCAAAGTTTCGGTTTATACAGTGCTTTAAGAGATGATGCTGGGTTTTCTACTTTGCCCTGGTTAGATTTTCATAGCATTCGCGATGATGATGCTCAAAAAGGAAGCAGCCAAACAGATGGCGCAGAAATAAATGCAGAGTTTGAAACATTTCAATATACAAAAAATGACTGGGCTACCGATACCTATTGGAACGATCATTTTTCTATGGTAAATCTTGCTAATAAAGAACTGTATTCTGCTGATTCCTTAAAGGTTTCTGATGAAGCATCTTTAAGAAATGTAGGAGAAGCGCATTTCTTTAGAGCGTATGCATTTTTTGAATTGGTGAAAGCGTATGGTGAAGTTCCATTAATAAATTTTTATTACACAAATGCGGCAGATGGCATTAAACCTAAAGCTGCTGTAGCTGATATATATGCGCAGATAGATAACGATTTAGATACCGCTGCATTATACCTGCCTTTAAACTGGAATGATGCAAGTGGAAGCAATGCTTACCCAGGCCGTTTAACATCTGGTGCTGCAAAAAGTTTGTGGGCACAAACATATTTGTTCAGGCAACAATGGGATAAGGTGAAGAGCTTGTGTAATGATGTAATTACCTCCGGCCAATATTCATTAACAACCAATTTCTATGACATTTGGAAAGATGGCTTAAATGGTGCCGGTGAAAATGGCCCGGAATCAATATTTGAAATGCAGTCATTATATGGTCAGAACGGTACCCCGGATTATAGTACTGATTGGGGAACTTCTCAAAATGTTCGCCAGGGTGGCGCATCAGTTGCCTGGAACTTAGGCTGGGGCTGGAATGTACCTGCTCCAAATTTAGTGAATGCGTGGGATAATTCTGATCCGAGAAAAAGTGAAACAATTCTTTTTTCTGGTCAATATGATGGCGGTCCAACAGAAGGAGGATATGGCGCTACCCTGCCACCTTATAATAAAGATTCTTTAGGTAAATCAGGCTTTCTTGATCAGGCTTATTGGAATAAAAAAGTATATTCAGATCCTCAAATGCGTTCTTACACAGGAGAAATTAATAATAATGGCGGTGCAAAATGGATAAACCATAGAATTATTCGTTATGCAGATGTTGTATTAATGATGGCTGAAGCTTCTAATGAATCAGGCGATGGCGCAACTGCTGCTTCTATGCTTGAGCAGGTTAGGGCGAGAGCAAGAGGCGGCAACAATGCGGTACTTCCATATATACCTTATACAAGCCAATCGCAAATGCGCACAGCTATTAAGAATGAACGCAGATGGGAATTTGCAATGGAAGGTTATCGTTTTTATGACCTTGTTCGCTGGGGCGATGCTTCAAGCGCGTTAGGAAGTTTGGGTTATCAGCCGAAAAATGCATTATATCCGATTCCACAACCTGCAATTGATCTTTCAGGTGGTGTATTGGTGCAAAATCCCAATTACTAATATTACGTAGGTTAAAACATAATATATTTAAAAAATAAAAACAGATTTATGAAATTGTATGCTAATGTTAGAAGTGTGATGCTGCTTTTTTTCGTTGGGGTTCTTCTTAACAGTTGCCAAAAAATGAGCCAGCCACCATTGGGAGATTATCCTAAAGATGCAAACCCTCCCGGTGGCCCATTAAAATTTTATGCTGCGTTAGATGAAAAAAATGTAGATAGTGTTAAAGCAAATTATGGCACTTTCAATAATGCCTCAATTGTAGCAGATGGCGTTTCAGGTATGTGTGCCCAGTTTGATGGATCACAAAATGGATTTATAAATTATCCTTCTGCAAATGATTTTGGGCAATCAACCAGCTTTACTATTTCTTTCTGGATAAATATAACGATGGCGCAAAAAGATAATAACCACGCTGTTGGCGTACTTGCTTTTGCCAACTCGAATAACTTTTGGGGCAATGCTACATTTTATGCTGATAATAATACAAAAAGCCCTTCTGATTCGATGGATTTAAAAATTCATTTTAACGCACCTAATAACGGAGATGACTGGAACTTTGCAGGTTATAATTTCAATAATGCATGGCCAAAAATGTATGATGGGCAATGGCACCAGGTTGCATTTACGTATGATTCGGCTACAGCGACTGGCACTGTTTATCGTGATGGAGTTCAATTCGATCAAAAAGCAGGTCAATCAATTGCTTTCGAAAACTCTTCTCAGGTAATTTTGGGTGGCTTTCAGGAAGCTGCAGGCATTTCTGATTCTTATGGTAACAATACATGGATGGCGGGATTTCCGGGTAAAATGGATAATGTAAGATTATACGGTGAAGCACTTTCTGCTTCGGATGTAAAAAGCTTATACGATAATAAAGAGTAATCTATTTTAATAAATAATTTTTAAGGCTGCTTTTTATGGCGGCCTTTTTAATTATTAAGAATAACATAAATACGATGCGATATAAGCAAACGCTGATATTATTTTCTTTTATAGTTATTCTTTTGTTGTTCGTAAAATGCATCAATAAGCAAAACAATACCAATCAAAACATATCAGCAGAACAAAGTCAGTCAAAAAATTTTGAGCCAATAAATTACCAGCAGTTTGCAGGTTCTGTAAGTTGTATAAAATGCCATCAGTCTGTAACGCAGGATTACTTTAATACAGCGCATTATTTTACTTCACAACCCGCTGGCAGCAAATCAATAAAAGGAAGTTTTAAAAATGGCCAAAACAGTTTTACGTATGATGTTGGAAAAGTTGTTAAGCTTGAAAAACACAACGATAGTTTTTACCAGGTTTATTATTACAAAGGAAAAAAAGTTGTACAAAGAAGGTTTGATATTGTTATCGGTTCAGGCAATCGCGGGCAAACGTATTTATCATGGATAGGAAATCATATTATTGAATTACCGGTTTCTTATTTTACGCAGGTGGATCAATGGGCAAACAGCCCGGGTTATCCGTTATCGCCAATCATATTTAACCGGCCGGTTACTGCACGCTGTTTGGAATGCCACAGCACGTATGCATCCACAATAAATTATAATCCTGATATTCCACCGGCATTCGACAGTGCGCAAATGATTCTAACTATTGGATGCGAAAGATGTCATGGCCCGGCAGCAAAACACGTTGCTTATGAAACACAACATCCAAATGATTCAGCTGGTATGTTCATTATAAAACCAGCTAAGCTTTCCAGGCAATTATCTATTGATGTTTGTGGCATTTGCCATTCAGGGCGTTTACAGGAAAAAAAACCTCCTTTTCAATTTGTAGCGGGCGATAGTTTATCAGACTTTTTTGAAATAAGTGATGCCGCACAAAAGGCGGGAATTATGGATGTTCACGGCAACCAGCTTGGTGTATTATCAGCGAGCAAATGTTTCAGGTTAAGTAAAACTATGACGTGTGTTACCTGCCACGATCCGCATAAAAACGAAACAGGAAATACTTTGCTATTTTCGCAACGCTGCATCAGTTGCCATTCAAATCAGCATAAACAAATTGAAGGATTATCAAACGATGTACTTGTAAAAAATTGTATTGATTGCCACATGCCGCTGCAGCAATCAACTTCAATTTCTTTTTTATTGCAAAACAAAACGCAACCTGTAAATGCAGTTATGCGCACACATTATATCACCATTTATAATGATGAAACAAAAAATTTTATTGAGCAAAATTCATTTTCGAAAAAGCAGAAATAATAAAAAGTGATGGGTTTAAAAATTGAAAAAAGATATGCTGCTGTTATAATTTTTATTGGTTTATTTTTTTCGGCGTGTAGTAATGGCGGAAAGGTTTTCGAGCAACTTTCTTCATCGCATACAAATATAAAATTTGAAAATAAACCGGAAGAGCATACTGCTTTTGGAATTTTGTATTTCCTGTATTATTACAACGGTGGCGGTGCTGCCGTTGGTGATATAAATAATGACGGATTACCCGATATTTATTTTACTGCCAATAATCACGGCGGCAATAAATTATACCTGAATAAAGGCAATTATGAATTTGAAGATATAACGGATAAAGCCGGTGTTGCAGGCACTTCAGACTGGTGTACCGGCGCAACAATGGCTGATGTAAATGGCGATGGTTTATTGGATATTTATGTTTGCGCCGTTCAGGGCGAACACGGCTTAAAAGGAAAAAATGAGTTATTCATAAATAATGGTAATGGAACCTTTACAGAAAGTGCAGCTAAATATGGTTTAGACTTGGCCGCGTATTCAACACAAGCTCTTTTTTTTGATTATGATCATGATGGAGATTTGGATTGTTTTATTTTAAATCAATCGCATCAGCCAAACCAGAATATTGTTGATACAAGCCACCGGCATTCATTCGATGCCAACGCCGGCGACAGGCTTTATAGAAATGATTTGAATACAACAGGAAAGTTTAAAGATGTATCTGCGCAGGCAGGCATTTATCAAAGCAATCTTGGTTATGGACTTGGAATTTCTGTTGCCGATATGAACAATGATGGTTATGATGATATTTATATTGGCAACGATTTTCATGAAAACGATTACTACTATATAAATAATGGCGATGGAACTTTTACTGAAAGCGGCGCAAAACATTTTGGGCATTATTCGCGCTTTAGTATGGGTAATGATATTGCAGATTATAACAACGATGGGCAACCTGATATTGCAACAGTTGATATGTTGCCACCCGATGAAAAAACATTGAAAACTTATGGAAGCGATGAAAGTTATGAGATATATAATTTTAAAATAAAAGCGCATGGTTTTCAAGACCAGGTTTCGAGAAATTGCCTGCAAAAAAATAATGGAAGCGGAACAAGTTTTAGCGATGAAGCATTAATGGCAGGCGTGTCTGCAACAGACTGGAGCTGGTGCCCTTTGTT
>JBDUEO010000209.1:0-5991 GCA_040002335.1 Parafilimonas sp.
CCGCGCTTTGCGCATAAGCCGTAACGATGAAACACCTTTATCTTCTTTTGACGAAAATGCGTATGTTGAAAATGGTTTTGCAGAAGAAAGAAGTTTGTCATCTTTAAAACAGGAATTTAATGCAGTGCGTGCTGCAACAGATATGCTTTTGCTCTCTTTAAATAATGAGCAAACGATGCGAACAGGTACTGCTTCTAATAATATCGTTTCAGTAAATGCGCTGGCATTTATTATTTATGGCCATTTGCTTCATCATAAAAATGTTTTACAGCAGCGTTACAGCGTTTAATCAACCATGAAAATTTTAGTTGATCATTAAATTGAAGTAACGCAATTACAATTTGCCACTGTATTCGCTAATAAGCTCAGCAACAAGTGCCGTCCAACCGGTTTGATGAGATGCGCCTAAACCTTTGCCGGTATCACCATGAAAGTATTCGTAAAACAAAACGAGATTTTCATTCTCAGGCTTTTTATAAAACCAATTGTATTTATCAAAAATTTTACGATTGCCATCTGCATCTTTTTCAAACAAACTAATTACGCGCCTGGTAAGTTCATCAGCCACTTGTTCAAGATTCATTTTATTGCCGGAACCAGTAGGGCATTCAACCAATAAAGAATCACCATAAAATTTTCCATACTTGCGAATGGCCTGAATGATAAGAAAATTAATAGGCATCCACACCGGGCCACGCCAGTTACTATTGCCGCCAAACATATTGGAGGTGCTATCGCCCGGATCGTAATGAATAGTATAAGCAACATTATCAACCGTAGTAGAATAAGGATGATCAAGATGATATTTTGAAAGCGCTCTTATACCGCCTTCAGATAAAAATTCATTTTCATCAAGCAGGTAAGTTAATAAATTTATAAGGCGTTCTTTTCTTATAAGAGACAGTAAAATTTCTGCATCTTCACTACGCTCCTCGTTTGGCCAGAATTTATTATTCTTCTTGCGGTATTTTTCGAACCAGGTAATACGTTTTTTAAAATCATCCAGCTTATTCAGTTCCCACGATAAAATATTTGATACGGCGAATAATGGCGTTAATCCAACAATGGAACGAATGCGTAAAGGCATTGGATCTGCACCGGCAACATTTAATACATCGTAAAAGAATTTATCTTCTGCATTCCATAAACTATGTTCATTTAATGCTTCCGCAATAAAAATAAAATGCTCAAAAAATTTAGTGGCTGTGTCTTCAAAAGAATCATCGTACAAAGCAATTTCTATTGCAATATCCATCATGTTCAAAGCATACATGCCCATCCAGCTTGTGCCGTCTGCCTGTTCTAATTGCGTTGTACCCTGCTGGTAAAAACTCCGGTTAAAAACGCCGATATTATCAAGCCCTAAAAATCCGCCTTCAAAAATATTATTGCCTTTTATGTCTTTGCGGTTTATCCACCATGTAAAATTTATAAGCAGTTTTTGAAAAACTTTTTTTAGAAATTGAATATCATTTTTATTGGTTTGCTTTTGTTCAATATAATATACCTGCAAAGCTGCCCATGCCTGTACCGGCGGGTTTACATCGCTGAAGTTCCATTCATAAGCAGGCAACTGGCCATCGGGTTTCATATACCATTCGCGCATGATGAGCAATAGCTGGTGCTTGGCAAAATCTGCATCTGCCACGGCCATTGAAATTGTTTGAAAAGCCAGGTCCCATGCGGCATACCATGGATATTCCCATTTATCGGGCATGCTTATAATATCCTGGTTTTTTAAATGCGTCCAATCGCTGTTACGGCCTGAAGCTCTTGCAATGGTTGGCTCTGTAATGCCATCGCCGGTTGTTAACCAACGTTCCACATCAAAATGATAATATTGTTTGCTCCATAATAAACCAGCTATTGCCTGCCGCTGAATATTAAAAAGATCTTTGTTCATTTCTTTTGGCAAAATAGAAGTGTAAAAATCATCTGCTTCTTTTTTGCGTTTTTTAAATACTTCTTCAAACCCATTTGCAAATGGATTTTTAATTTGAGCATTGCTTAGCCTGCAATAAATTGTTCTGGTTTCACCTGCGGCTACATTTAATTTATATACGGCAGCGAACTTTGTCCCAGCTTTTTTAGCACGCAATTGCGTAACATTTTTCTTCTGAATGATTGCCTGGTGAAATGCATCTTTTGTAAAGATGCTTGCATTAGGAACGCCGGTTACAATTTCGGTGTTGGTTTCGTTTTCTGTAAAAAGGCGATCATCAGCATTTAAAAAATATAAGTAATGCCTGCCAAGTTTATAATGATCTGTGACTACATAATTTTTATTTATCAATGAGATTGTTGGCTTTTCCAGATCGGGTGTGTATTGCCAACGGTTATAAAAAAACAATGTTGGTAAAACCGTTAACGGTGCTGCTTCATGATACCGGTTGGTAATATCAATCTTTATAAAAACATCTTCATCATCATACTTTGCATAAGTAATTAAAACATCAAAATATTGGTTATCATTAAAAACACCTGTATCAAGAATTTCGTATTCAGCATCAAGCTTTGTTCTGTTTTTGTTTTCGGTTCTTAATAACTCATAAGGAAACGCTTGCTGCGGATACTTATACAAATATTGCATATAAGTATGGGTTGGAATATTATCTAGGTAATAATACAATTCCTTTACATCTTCGCCATGATTGCCCTCGAAATTCCCCAAACCAAAAATGCGTTCTTTTAGTATAGCATCGTTGCCATTCCACAGTGCGATTGAGAAACATAAATTTTGGTAATAATCACACAAACCTGCCAGCCCATCTTCACCCCAGCGGTAAGCTCTGCAATGTGCATGATCAAAAGGAAAATAGTGCCACGCATCGCCATCAGGGCTATAATCTTCTCTAACTGTTCCCCATTGTCTTTCGCTTAAATAAGGTCCCCATTGTACAAGTGGAACCTTTTTTTGTTGGTTTTCTTCGAGACGTCTCTCTTCGGCTATCATAGGCTTCAAACTTAGTAAACAAACTATATACGCATGGCTAATATTGCATTGTTTTATAAAATAAGATTCTGCTAACGGCAAACATGCAGCGCAAATTTCACAAATTAACCCACTTAATAGGCAATCTATAAATAACATTCCTGTGGCAGCGATGGTTTGATTTTTGATTTATTCTCTTATCTAAATTTTAAAATATGAAATCTTTACAAGGAAAAAGAGTAGCTATACTTACTGAAACAGGTTTTGAAGAAATTGAACTCACCAGCCCCAAACAAGCGCTTGTAGAAGCTGGCACAGAAGTGCATATTGTTTCACCACAAAAAGAAAAACTTAAAGCGTGGAATCATGATCATTGGACAATTGAAGTAAACGTTGATAAAAATATCGATGATGCAAAAGAAGAAGATTATGATGCATTGGTTTTACCAGGCGGCGTTTTAAATCCTGATAAATTGCGCACAAACGAAAAGGCAGTTTCGTTTGTAAAAGAGTTTCTTGAATCTGGAAAACCTGTTGCAGCTATTTGCCACGGACCGCTAACATTAATTGAAACAGGTTTGCTTGATGGCAGAACAATGACATCATACCCATCAATACAAACAGATTTAAAAAATGCTGGTGCTGATTGGGTTGACAGAGAAGTTGTGGTAGATAACGGGCTTATTACAAGCCGCAGCCCAAAAGATTTACCCGCATTTAATAAAAAGATGATAGAAGAAATAAGTGAAGGCGTGCATGCTTCTGCGCATTAATAAAAAGTGTGACTGAGGTAAGAGTATGAAGCCCCGCTTTTAAGCGAGGCTTTATTTTTGTTTACTCTTTTTTTATACAAGGCTATGCTATCCTTGAAACATTTTTTAAAAATTATAATAATAACGAATGCAAAAAATTTAAACCTTTGAAGAAATTAAATTCTCATCAAGCTTTAAAAATGCTTAAACCAAAATAATATGAATGCAATACAAAGTTTATTTGGACAAGGTGCTGACCTTACATTACTGCAAATGAGTGTGCGTACGTTTGTAACTTTTATCATCATGCTAATATTAATTCGCTTTGCAGGCAGCCGCACCTTTGCAAAAAGATCGCCTTTCGATACCATTATAGTTATTATGCTTGGCGCAATACTGGCAAGAGGAGTTGTAGGCGCTTCGCCTTATTTTGCAACAATTGCATCATCTGTTATAATGGTGATTATGCACCGGTTAATAGCGTGGCTTTCTGTAAAAAATAAAAAGTTTGAAAAACTTGTAAAAGGTATTTACATCAAGCTATACCAAAACGGCACATTAATGAGTAATAACCTTGAAAGAACAGGTATGAGTGAGAATGATTTACACGAAAGCCTGAGGCTTGAAATAAAAAAACTTACGCTTGCGGAAATTGATACTGCATTTATGGAAACCAATGGCAGAATAAGTTTTATTCTAAAAGAAAAAAGTGTTTAACACTTTTCGAAAACAAATAGAATTAAGATGGCGCTGTTACATTTTGTCCGCGAGTAATGCAAGAAAAACAACAGGCAAATAAATATAACTGCTAAACATAACTCGCCTGGCGGCTGTTGCATTCAAATCAATAACAAGCCTTATGCATTGGGTAAGCAAAAACAAGTTTGCCGCGAGTACTATCCATAAACTTGTAATACCTGTAATATGAAAATAATAAGGCAATACGCCAACGGGTATCATTACCAAACAATAAAATACACTTTGCATTGCTGTAAATTTTGTAGGGCCTTCATTTGAAGGCAATAATTTAAAACCTGCTTTTGCATAATCACCGTGAGCCAGCCATGCAATTGCCCAAAAATGAGGAAACTGCCACAAAAACTGAATGGCAAATAAAATCCATCCCGCACCATTTGAAAAATTTTCGTTACCTACAGTAATCCAACCAAACGGACTAATGGTACCTGTTGCAGCAACCCAACCAATTAAACAAGGTAACGCACCGGGAAAAGCCCCAACCAACACTGCTATAGAACTTACCTTTTTAAGCGGTGTGTACACAAATGCATATAAAAAAATACTGAATGCTGATAAAAGCGCAGACTCGGGATTAAAAAAAACATACATCAAAATAATACCGCCCAAGCCCATTATTCCTGAAAAAGTATATGCTTCATTTACACTCATTCTGCCTGATGCCACAGGCCGTTTTGCGGTTCTTTTCATTAATGCATCTGTATCTTTTTCAGCAGCCTGGTTTATAGCATTCGCACCTCCGGTTACCATCAATCCCGCCACAAATAAAATAATAATATAAAACCAGTTATATTCAATAATGTTAGGGGCGATAAGGTAGCATAACACGCAGGTAAAAACAACGGTGAAGCTTAGTGTAAACTTCATCAGTTGAAAATAATCTTTGAATTTTGAAGCAAGATTATAAGAGGCTTGTGTATTTTCTGGTTTCACTGGGTAAATGTCTTATAAAAACGATGCCCCGAAAAATTTCGGGGCATAATATAAATTTTTAAAAAAGTTAATGCAAAGTTTCATCATCGCCAATAGGTACGTTTTGAGGAATAAATTCTCTTCCGTCTTTTCCATAATCATAAGGCCAGCGATGTACTTCAGGAATTTCACCAGGCCAGTTGCCATGGCCGGGCCTTATTGGTGTTGTCCATTCCAGCGTATTAGAAGACCACGGGTTTGGCGTAGTTAATTTTCTTCCTTTAAAAATAGAGTAGAAGAAATTTAAAAGAAACAATAGCTGAACCGCAAAAACAATCATTGCTACGATACTTATAAAACGGTTAAGACCACCAAACTGGTTAAAGCTAACCCAGGTAGAATAATCATAGTAACGGCGTGGCATACCTGCAAGACCTTCATAATGCATTGGCCAGAAAATTAAATAAGCGCCAATTAAAGTTAACCAGAAATGAATATAGCCAAGGGTGTTATTAAGATACCTCCCAAACATTTTTGGAAACCAATGGTAAACACCCGCAAACATACCAAACATAGAAGCAACCCCCATTACAAGATGAAAATGTGCTATTATAAAATAGGTGTCGTGAATGTGAATAT
>JBDUEO010000210.1:0-5956 GCA_040002335.1 Parafilimonas sp.
TTATTGCTGGATGAAATAGAATCAACACTTGCCGGCGTACACAATTGTTTATTCTCACTTACAATTCCTGCTGCTGTGTATTGCGGAATCATAAAACCGGAATTCAATCCCGGATCTTTTACAAGGAACAATGGAAGGTTTCTTTGTCCACTTATCAATTGATAAATTCTGCGTTCACTAATGTTTGCCAGTTCACTCATGGCGATTGCTAAAAAATCTAATCGCAATGCTAAAGGCTGGCCATGAAAATTTCCACCACTAACAATCAGATCATCATCAGGAAAAATATTTGGATTATCTGTTACAGAATTTATTTCGGTTAAGAAAACATCCAACACATTTTCAAAAACATCTTTTGTTGCGCCATGCACCTGCGGCACGCAACGGAATGAATACGGATCCTGAACCTGTTCTTTTTTATGCGTTGCAATTTCGCTTCCATTCAAATATTCACGAATAATTTTTGCAGTATTTATTTGTCCTTTATGTGGACGAATTATTTGAATACATTCCGCTAATGGCTCAGTTGTACAATCAAATGCATCGAAAGATAATGCGCAAATAAGATCAGCCATTTTTATAAGCTGTTCTGATTTTTTCAAACAATACATTCCATACGCACTCATAAATTGCGTTCCGTTTATTAATGCTAACCCTTCTTTACTTTGCAAATGAATGGCTTCCCAATTCAGCTCTTTCCAAACATCTTGTACCTTTTCTTTTTTACTTTTATAATTCACTTCACCCAAACCAATTAATGGCAAACTCATGTGGCTTAACGGAGCGAGATCGCCGGAAGCACCTAATGAACCTTGTGTATAAATAACCGGTAAAACATCATGATTATACATATCCATCAAACGTTTTACCGTTTCAATTTGTACACCGCTGTAACCATAACTCAACGATTTAATTTTTAGCATCAGCATTAACTTAACAATATCCAAAGGCACATCTTCTCCCATTCCGCAAGCATGTGACTTTAGCAGATTCGCTTGCAACTGCTCTATCTGGTTATTGTTTATGCGTACGTTTTGTAAGAATCCAAAACCTGTATTAATTCCATAATACAAAGCTTTCGGATCTTTCATTTTTTCGTTCAGGTATTCGCGGCATTTATTAATGCGGTCATGCGCATCAAACGTTATAGAAACTTTCTGATCAAAATCAAGAAGGTTTTTTACCTGCTGAAAATCAAGCCAGCTTTTATCGAGAGGAAGATAGTTGTAACTCATAGCACCAATCAGTTATAAATGCGCATTAATTCTGTCAAAAAGATTTTTTTCTTTAATGCCGGATTCTATACCGGTTAAAGCTTTAAGAATTTTTTTACTGTGTGTTGATTCATCAACCAAATCGCTCATCGCTTTTTCAAGTGCGTTCCAAACAGGTAATATTTTTTGAAGGAGCTTCTCTCCTTTCGCAGTAAATGTTATGGTTTTATGACGGGCATCTTTTTTTGAAACAACAGATTTAATTAAACCTTTTTGCTGAAGATTGTTGATAAGCTGGCTTATAGCAGAATGAGAAACGTTTAAACTATCTGAAATTTCCTTAATTGAAACTTCTTTGTTTTGGGAGAGGATAAAAAAAACAGGGAACCACGAAGCGTCGAAAGGAATGTTGTGGTTTTTGTAAATGCGGTTTACATCATTTATAAATGTATCGCCTAATCTTTTTAAACGGCTTCCAAAAACAAGGAAACCTAAATCCTGGTAAAAATTCATTTACCAAATATATAAGCACTTATATAATTTTTAAAGTTTGGGGAAAACTAAAATTATATAAGTGCTTACGTAAATTGTGCAATAGAAGCGCTAATTACAAGTTGTCCATTTTACACCGGGATCTACAGCCATGTTTGCTGAGCCATTACTGCATATAATATTCTTACCTGTGTATGTTGGGTAAGTTCTGTACACCCTTATATTTACATCGGTATTTTGCCCGAGATTATTATCAGAAATCCCAAACGTTGTGCTATCGGCGGGATTGGTATTACGCGTATCAATCATAATACTGGCCATGCCAGGCACAGTATGGCCTGAAAGCGAACCACTGTATTTAACTGTATTATTTTTTATGGTAACTGGCCCGGCACCAAGGGAAGATATACCCATTGTATAGGTATTGCTGATGGTGTTGTTATAAAGATTTGCCTGTGTATATCCGCCCAAACTTATGCCTGAACCCTGGCCATTGGAATTATATTCATATCCATTATTTGTAATGGTATTATCGTGAATATTATTTATACCTGCAGATGCACATGAAAGTTGTATGCCGCTTCTGTAGGTACTATCAATAATCATTCGAAAAACATTTATAAACCCGAGGCGCAAAGGTTTAGGATATATGGTGGAGCCATTACAACTAATACCCCTTAAGCCATTAGGGTCTGTGCTTCCCATATACATTCCTTCCTGGTTTGTTACACGTATGCGCCCATCATGAATAGCAATATGATTAATAATCCAGTTTGGATATTGCAAACTATCTGCACAGCTTGCCTCCTGCTTTACCCAATAGCCATACGTTTTATTATAAATATCAACATTTGAAACTTCAACATAGGATGATCGCCCTGTTATGGTTATACCAACACCATCATTAACAGTTTCTGCAATTCGAAAACCATATTTATCTTTCGTGCCTTTACCCAACAATCGCACATACCGGCAGTTAGTAAGAGAAAAACCATCGGTTAACTGCACCTGCGAACCTTGATTTATGATAACAACATAAGCTCCTGGTGCTCCATAAACATCTTCAAGCGTGCAATAACTCCACGTGCCAGTTAAAACAAATGTATCGCCCGGATTATACGCAAAATTATTTCCATTAAGATATAAACCATTGTCACCGCCTTGCTTAAGCAAAATGCGTTTGTGGCCAGTGGTTGTTTTTACATCAGATGAATTTGATGATTGAATTGTTGCAGGGGTTTGCTCAGTCTTAGTGCAGGCACAAAAAGCTACCACCAAGAAAAATGATGTCAATTTTCTCATTAAATGTGTTTTTAAATTAAGTAGTCGTTAAAAAAATTCTACAATAGGAACCAATTTTTTCGGATGCCGATTTTGAATCAAAAAATGTTCCTGAAATGGGAAAAAGATTCAATTAACTTTTTTTTTGCAAAACGAGTGTTAGTTAGTTTGTATCATGCCAAATACTGAATTATGTAGCAGATAAAGATGTAGCCTGTAGACTGGGTTGTATAATGTCGGTTTTAGTCTTTCTTTTTTTATAGGTAAAAAGAAACCAGCCAACATTATTAAGAATAAACAAATTGTAAATGATAATTGGCAAAATGCAACCGGCAGTAATGCATGAAAAGAGTATCACAAAAACATTATGAATGTCTAATACATGAAGCATAAAATTGCGTGTAAACGCAGCGATCATAACATGCATAACATATATGTATATTGAATGATAACCAAGAATACGCAACCACGAAATTATATTCCTGCGTTGTAACATAAAAGAAAATGCGAGCATGGTAAAGCAACCTGTAAGCGCAATTAGTAAAAATTCAGCACGCATTAATTCGCTGGTTTGATAATACATGTTATTGCTTAAATAATACATTTGCGCTGCAATAAAAAAAGGTATTGCAAATAAAAGTGTAAGCGGGTTTTTAAAAAAGTTCTGAACTTTCTCGTGGAAAAATAATTGAGAGATAGTATCGCCAATAGCAAAAAATATATAAAACTCCATCCAGTCAGAAATCATACTGATATTTTGCATGTAAGGTGATAAAAAATAAAATCCTAATGCGATCATTATCAGCACAAACCATTTCTCGCTTATATATTTTTTTATAAGCACATACACTACAGCCGCATTAAATAATGCAGGCAAATACCAGAACTGATCCAGGTTACGCGGCTGATAAAATATATAGGTATAATCAATTAAACCACGGTTAGAATTGGTAAAGCCTGATAAACAAATCTGTAAAGTTATCTGTATAATTACCCAAATAAAATAAGGATATACCAGCGTTTCAAACTTTGAACTTATGTATTGCTTTACCGATCTTTTTCTTAAGCTTAAGCTGGCAAAAATACCAGATAGCATAAAAAATAAAGGCATTCGAAAGCTAAAAAAAACCATGTTTGCATTCTCAAGGAAAGCAGGCGTTGGCTGTCCACTACCTTGTATTCCTAATAATGAATGACGGTAAACAACTAAAACAATAGCGATCCCTTTTAAATAATCAACCCAATACAACCTGCTTTTTTTTAAGGCAGGCAGGTTAAATGCTTTAGAGAACCAACCCTTTACTTTAGATTGATTGTCACTCATTGGAAAATGATTTTAATACGGGAGATTTGGCATCCGAAATGGTTGGTAAAACCTGCTTTTTTTCTTTGCCGTTTTTTTTTGTAAATAGAGAATCTTTAAGTTTAAGAAACCGCGATTCATACAACCTGAAACTTACTTCAGCAAATAAATAAACTACTGCCACATAAGGAATAAATATCAATATTTTTAAAGCAAGATTTTCTGTCGTAAAAAACCTGTTGCATACATATACTAAAATTGCCCAGTGAAATAAATACATTCCGTAGGATACTTTTCCTATGCGCACCATCCAATTTTTTTCCAGCATTCTTTTTATTGACGCAAATATTTTGGTGCTATGAATGCTAACGATTGAAAGAATAAAAGACGCAAATAAAAAATTTAAAACAGAGTAATCCCAAACATGTTCATACAATTGTGTTTGGCCATGATTATATCCCAGATCGTTAAAATAATAACTGCCTGAATCTGTATAAATAAAATTGAAAATACCTGCAACAATTGTTATTACCAAAGCAATAAAAAAAATAAGCTGCGGCTTTTTTATTTTTTTATGCAATGAGAAAACCGGAATAATGCCACCCATAAAAAATGCATCAAGATGGCTTAACGTATTCCAATAAACCGCATCGGCAACAACCGGCTGCGATAATGCTTTGCTTGTATAATATTCACCCAATAAAAACCTGGTTAACGGAGAAACAGCAATTACAATCAACATAAAATATTTAATAAACTTTGGCGGGCATAAAAACATTACCAGCGGAAAGAATATATAAAATTGCTCTTCTACCGAAAGCGACCATAAATGTGTAAACAAAGGATTGCCCTGCCATTGCGGTAACGATCTTGTGTAGTTGAATGTGTACGTAAAAAGATAAGGCGCGTAATTGGAATAATAAGAAGGAAAATGAAAGAATATATACGCCAAACTTATGAAGAATAAATAACCAAAGTACAAAGGAAAAATACGCAGCGACCTGCGCACCCAGAATTTTTTAAACTTATAAGGAAGTGATGATTCAGTATGTTTTTCCTTCCATAAAATTCCGGTTATTAAAAAGCCTGACAATACAAAAAACAACTGTACGCCAAACCATCCAAAATGTGTAATTTCTGCATGAAAACTCATTACAAGAATAATGGCGATTGCTCTTAAGCCATCCAAACTTTTTATATATCCTGAGTCATTCCCCATTATTCTTACTTAATAATATTTTACAGTTATATCTTTTGGCAATGCTTTTTGAAATGCTGCAAGATTTGTTTTTAGCGAAGTTTCATTTTCTGGTTTTAAAGCATAGAATGAAACAGTAGCATCGCCGCAAATAACATTATTTTGAATTTGCCAGGTTGCCACTTTTTGCCAGTTTCTTAATAATGATGAATCAAACCAACTATCATATACAATAGCAATATTTACATGATCGCTATTCGTTAATGAATCTAAAAATGCAGGTGTATCATAATTATCTTTTTTAGCTTTTGCAACCTGCATATTTGCAAGTCCCCACAAATCAATAACCCGGCTTTTATTAAAAAATGAAACAGCGCCAATATCGTTTACTGCAATTGTATCTGTGTTATAATATGCATTTACAAAGTTTGCCATTTGATATTGTTGTTCATAAATATTTATACAAGC
>JBDUEO010000211.1:0-5951 GCA_040002335.1 Parafilimonas sp.
ATAATAGTAAAGTACCCAATAAACCCATGCTGCGGCTATACCACTTGCTGCCGCGATTGCCATAATTTACTGCATATTGCACGTTGCGCTTGGTGCGGTTTGAAGCCTCAAGCAGCAACCCCTGTATGGCGTGTATAAAAATGAAAACGAATAATCCGATTTCTATAATTCTTATTACTATCATTGAACCCATAAAATTGGCGGCAACATTAAACATTCTTCCATGATCGGAATTTTTTCCAGTGGCTGCCCATATACACGCATTTAACCCAACATGTACAATTAAAAACAGGATAAGAAAAATTCCCGTTGAGGCCATCGTTATTTTTTTGCCGATTGAAGAAGTGAATACCTGTTTCCACGTCATAGTATTTGCAAGATTGAATGAGAGAAAAATTCAGGTGCAAAATTAAAGCACGATTGCCACACTTTACCGTAAAAAAAGTTTTTTAGAAATTGGCGGTTGATAAAAACAATGGTTGAGTACCTGCGCACGACATAACCGTGCTTCATTAAAATAGAGCAACAGTTAACCAAAAAAATAACTAAAATATTTCCGCTTATCTAAAATTTATATGCAGGCATATTCAGTTGTTTTACTTTTGATGTATGTTAAGGTTGCTGAACATTCTCTGGAACAGTTTTAAAATGAGCTTGCAGGAGCTTAAAAACAATAAGCTGCGCAGCGGCCTTTCGCTTACAGGTGTCGCATTTGGTATTTTTTGTATTATTAGTGTACTGGCATTGGTAAGCAGCCTTCAAAATAAAATACAAACTGATATAAATGCTTTGGGTACCAATACCATTTATGTTGATAAATGGGAGTATGTTAATGACAATGATTATCCCTGGTGGAAATTTGTAAACCGCCCGCAGCCAAAGTTTGAAGATGTAAAATATATACAGGAACGCAGTTCGCTTGCACAGGATGTTGCTTATTTCAACTCAAGAAATATAAACCTGGATTATGATAATTATGAGATGCAGAATGTAAACCTTTTTGCGGTAAGCAATCAATACAACTCCATTCAAACAATAGACATAATTTTTGGAAGATATTTTAATGAAGCAGAATTTAAGCGTGGCAGCCCGGTGGCCGTACTTGGCTACGAAAACGCCACGCAGCTATTTGGCAGCGCGGAAAGAGCGGTTGGCAAAACTGTAACGTTTGGTGGCCACAAAGCAAATATTATTGGTGTAATTGGCAAACAAGGCCAAAGCTTTGGCCCGGGATTCGATTATGACCATTGCCTTATTATATCCTATTATTATTACGCCAGTATTTATAATGCAAATGATGGTGATACTGACCCTTTTATTATGGTTAAAGGCAAGCCCAATATTCCTTCACAGGCACTGGTAGATGAATTGAAAGGAGTAATGCGGCAGATAAGAAGGTTAAGCCCAAAACAGGACGATAATTTTGCATTGAATGATGTAAACAGCATGGGCACTGACGCTGTCAACGGTTTTTTTGGTACGGTAAATATTGGCGGCTGGGCAATTGCCGGATTAAGTTTGATAGTGGGTGCATTTGGTGTTGCAAACATTATGTTTGTTACAGTACGCGAAAGAACCAGCCAGATTGGTTTAAAGAAAGCAATCGGTGCAAAAAGCCGGACCATATTGTTAGAATTTTTATTAGAAAGCGCTTTCTTGTGTATCATCGGCGGACTTATGGGATTGCTGATGGTGTGGGGCCTTTCATTAATACTTAATGCTGTTTTGCCTTTTGCTATTATTATCTCAGGAAAAATAATTTTACTCGCATTTTCAATTTGTGTAATACTTGGTATTTTATCAGGAATAATTCCTGCAACCATTGCGGCACGCATGAATCCTGTTGATGCAATAAGAAGTAAATAGGTTGAATAGTTTATAAGTTGATTAAGTTAAAAGGTTAAGATAATTTTGCTGGCTCAACATATCAATAATTCAACTTGTCAACAAATATCCTCGCCATAGAATCTTCATGTGACGAAACATCTGCATCTGTTTGCGCAGACGGAAAAATTCTTTCAAACATTATCGCTAACCAAACAGTGCATGAGCAATATGGAGGCGTAGTTCCTGAGCTTGCCAGCCGTGCACATATTCAAAATATTGTTCCGGTTGTTGATGCGGCATTGTCATCAGCCAACTGTGAATTGTCAACTATCAACGCAATTGCATTTACACAAGCTCCAGGTTTAATAGGAAGTCTATTGGTTGGTGCGCAATTCGCAAAATCTTTATCACTTGCATTAGATAAACCATTGATTGCAGTGCATCACATGCAGGCACATGTTTTAGCAAATCTTATTGCAGATACAAAACCCACATTTCCTTTTTTGTGCTTAACAGTCAGCGGCGGCCATACACAAATTGTAATTGCGCATTCGCCATTGCAATTAGAAATAATTGGTGAAACGATTGATGATGCTGCCGGCGAAGCATTTGATAAGACTGCAAAAATGTTAGGTCTTCCTTATCCCGGCGGACCATTGATTGATAAATATGCAAAGAATGGCGATACGAAAAAATTCAAATTTGCTGAGCCGCAAATCCCTGGTTTAAATTTTTCTTTCAGTGGTCTGAAAACTTCGGTATTATATTTTTTGCGTGATGAAAAATTGAAAGATGAAAAGTTTATTGAAAAAAATATTGATGATCTGTGTGCATCTGTTCAATATACCATCATTAATATTTTAATGAAGAAACTTAAAAAGGCAATAGAAAAAACCGGCATTAAACAGGTTTGCATTGCGGGCGGTGTTAGTGCGAACAGTGGTTTAAGAAACGCTTTAAAAGAATACGGCGCAAAATATAACTGGCAAACTTTTATACCTGCATTTGAATATTGTACAGATAATGCTGCGATGATTGCCATCACTGCTTATTACAAATATCTTGAAAAAGATTTTGCTGATTTAAGTGTTAGCCCAACTGCAAGAGCCGAATGGTAATGCTTATTTCTTTGCAACAAAACTTATGTTTGCCTTTTATATATAGCATAATAAAATTATTGAATGCAATTAGCCGGCGATTACCCTTTTTTTTATTAAAGATGATTAATCACTGCTTTATCCTAAACTAAAAGTCGAATTCCAACATATACCTTTTTTCCTTAACGATAGAATTTTCCGGCAACACTTTATCATTTATTACACCATTTCTATAGCAATCATTCACTAAATTTGTTGCCCGTTTTAAATTTACTTTTAAATTATGATCAATATTACATTTCCTGATGGTGCGGTTAGGCAATATGAAAATGGAGTTACCGCGTTGGATGTTGCAAAATCAATCAGCGAAGGTTTGGCAAGAAAAATTATTGCAGCAAATGTAAATGGAAAAACATGGGATGCCACACGCCCGATTAATGAAGATGCAACCTTGAAATTATTAACGTGGAATGATGCAGAAGGCAAATCAACTTTCTGGCATTCTACCGCGCATTTAATGGCTGAAGCAGTTGAGAATATGTTTCCCGGAGTAAAGTTTTGGGTTGGTCCGCCGGTTGATAATGGTTTTTATTATGATATGGATTTGGGCGATAAGAAAATTACCGAAGAAGATTTGAAAGCGCTTGAAAAGAAGATGAATGAACTCGCCAAACAAAACAATCAATACATAAGAAAAGAAACGCCAAAAGCAGAAGCGATTGAATACTTCACGCAAAAAGATGACGAATATAAATTAGACTTGCTGCAGAATTTAGAAGATGGCAGCATTACATTTTATACACAAGGAAATTTTACAGATTTATGCCGCGGCCCGCACATCCCATCAACTGGTTTTATAAAAGCCATTAAGCTTACAAATATTGCCGGCGCATATTGGAAAGGCGATGAAGAAAATAAACAGCTTACGCGTTTATACGGCATATCATTCCCATCTCAAAAAGAATTAGATGAATATTTGGCGATGTTGGAAGAAGCAAAGAAACGCGACCATCGCAAGCTTGGAAAAGAGCTAAGTATTTATACGATGGATGATGATGTTGGCCAGGGTTTAATACTATGGATGCCGAACGGAACTGTTATTATTGAAGAGCTTGAAAAACTGGCGAAAGAAACAGAAGATGCGGCAGGTTATAAACGTGTTGTTACGCCGCACATTGCAAAAGAAAGTATGTATTTAACCAGCGGTCATTTGCCGTATTATGCAGATAGTATGTATCCGCCGATGGAATTGGAAGGAGAGAAGTATTATCTCAAATCAATGAACTGTCCGCATCATCATAAAATATATGCAGCTGAACCAAAAAGCTATCGCGATTTGCCTTATCGAATTGCTGAATATGGAACGGTTTATCGTTATGAACAAAGCGGTGAATTATTTGGGTTGATGCGTGTGCGTTGTTTACACATGAACGATGCACATATTTATTGCAGCAAAGAACAATTTGCAGATGAATTTCGTGCGGTGAATGATATGTACCTGAAGTATTTTAAAATTTTTGGTATTGATAAATATGTGATGCGTTTATCGCTTCACTCAAAAGAAAAATTAGGAATTAAATATGTAAACCAGCCGGAGCTTTGGTTAGAAACAGAGGAAATGGTGCGCAACGTTTTAATAGAATCTAAAATACCTTTCGTTGAAGTACAAGATGAAGCGGCATTTTACGGGCCTAAAATAGATGTGCAAATTTATAGTGTTATTGGCCGTGAATTTACTTTAGCAACAAACCAGGTTGACTTTTCGCAACCGCGAAGTTTTGGGCTTACATATACAACACCTGAAAACACTTCTGAAATTCCATTAATTATTCATCGTGCTCCGCTAGGGACGCATGAACGTTTCATTGGTTTTTTGCTGGAGCATTATGCTGGAAGATTGCCACTTTGGCTTTCGCCTGTACAGGTAAAAATTCTGCCGATCAGCGATAAATTCATTCCCTACTCAAAAGAAGTTTATACACAACTTAAAAAAGCCGGAGTAAGAGTTGAATCAGATGAACGCAGTGAAAAAGTTGGTAAAAAAATTCGAGATGCTGAGTTAAGCAAAACGCCTTACATGCTTGTAATTGGAGAAAGAGAAACAACTGAAAGAAAACTTGCAATACGGAAACATAATAAAACGGAAAACGAATCGCAAACAATCGAAGAATTCATTAATTTGCTGAAAGAAGAAATTGCAGAAAGAAAATAATTTAATTTTGCAAATTGTTTTTGACAAAATCAACTAAATTTAAACTTATTTCTAAGAATTATTCACGAAAAAACAATTAATGGCTTTACCACAGAGAGGACGTTTTAACCCTCGTTTTAACAGGCAGCCCGAGCCTGAACATCGTATTAACGAAAGAATCCGGGTACCGCAGGTACGTTTGGTAGGTGATAATGTTACTATTGGTGTTTACCCAACACAGGAAGCACTTAAAATTGCGCAACAACAGGAACTTGATCTTGTTGAGATTTCGCCCAATGCAGATCCACCTGTTTGCAAAGTAATTGACTACAAAAAATTTCTTTATGAGAAAAAGCGTAAAGAAAAAGAAATGAAAGCAAATGCCAAGCAGAGCGAAGTAAAAGAGATTCGTTTTACGCCAGGCACAGATGATCACGATTTCGAATTCAAAACAAAGCATGCAGAAAGATTTTTAAAAGAAGGCGATAAAGTGAAAGCTTATGTTCAGTTTAAAGGCCGTGCTATTATGTTTAAAGAACGCGGTGAACTATTGTTACTGAAGTTTGCTGAACGCCTTGGCGAAGTTGGTGTATTGGAAAGCATGCCTAAGATGGAAGGGAAAAGAATGTTGGTAATTTTTGCACCCAAACCAGCAAAGAAAAAAGTGTAATTTCCGTAAAGTTATTGCTTAAACTAAACAAACAATTAAGGTTAATCAAGATTTTTAGAAGTCTGGATTAATTAGCCTTATAAGTTCATAAGATAATAATAAACTGCTCGTTGCGGAGAGTAAGAGATTCGAACTCTTGATACAGTTTCCCGTATACACACTTTCC
>JBDUEO010000212.1:0-5951 GCA_040002335.1 Parafilimonas sp.
CCGGATCCATGAGCTGTTTGCTGAAGGTGTAAATTTTTTCACCGGAGGTTTTTTATTTTATAGCTGGTGCGCAAAATATTGCAATAACATTTTATTCAAGAGCAGACGTGTAATAATTAATTCCTTCCAACACACCTTTAGCAAGCTCACCTTCAGCAAAATAAATGTTCTTGTTTTTTTTCAGCTCTTCCAATTCTGCACTGTAATTCGCCACTACAATTCCTTTAGTTTTTCCCTTTAGCATATCAATATCATTACCGCTGTTGCCGGCTGTAATAAAATTTTCAAGCGGCAATTTCCATTTGTAACTTAAATAGCGAACTGCATTGCCTTTGCCTGAACGAAAAGGCAAAAAGTCGAGATACTTATTTTCAGTCAATAAGATTTTTACGCGCAACTTTCTATCATCTAAAAATTTGTACAGGTTAGCCATATCATCTTCATCAAAACCATCATCCACATAATAACTCAATTTAAACGGCCACTGCGCATCGGTTTCCTGCAAGCGAATGCCTTTAAATTGTTCAAGCGCCTTTTTAAGCTCTTCTCTTTTCCACTGGTAATCTATATATCTTTCGTAGCCATTATCGGGAATAACTTTATCAGTATAATAAATTTCTGAACCTGCGGAGCAAATAATTATATCTGCATTATTTAGTTGATGATTTTTTAAAGCCTCAAGTGTTAATTCTTTATTTCTGCCGCTTGCCACGCCAAAAATTACTTTTTCTTTATTTTTGTTGATCCATTCTTTAAAAGCTTCCAATCCTTCGGAATTCAGTTTATCAATTAGCGTTCCGTCAAGATCTGAAATAATAAACAATTTTGCTTTGGAAAGCTTTTTACCATAAGCAGTTTTATGCGTAAAACTTTCGTAACTCTCATCTCTTTCAAAAAGTTTATTAATGATCTCAATATATTTTTCTGCATGTGCCTGCCATGAATATTCCTGGTTAGTTGCTTTAATGCCATTGGCAGAATATCGTTCCCATAAACTATGATCAGCAATTATTTTTTTAAGCGCAGTTGCCATCTCAACCGGGTCTTCTACATCAACCAATAAACCATTATCGCAGTGTTCAAGAATCTCTTTAGGCCCACCCGTTGGCGATGCAATTACAGGCAAACCGCAAGCCGCAGCTTCCAGCACGGTAAGCCCAAAATTTTCTCCCGGTGTTGCGTTTACAAACACGCCTTTTTTTCTTGCGGCTATGCGATAAATTTCAGGCACTTCATGTTGCGGGTCGTTCTTTTTTGGAATGGCCATTTTACCATATAAATCGTATTTATCAAGCAACAATAAAAGGTTGGTTAGAATTTCCTGCTCGTCAGGCGGCATTTGCGAAATGTCTTTTCTTACACCGGCAAATATGGCAAGGTTTGCCATTGCCTGCAGTTCTTTATCCTGGCCATAACATTGAATAATAGTTTCAAAATTTTTTCTTTTATCGGCACGGCCGATAGAAAGAATTAATGGTTTGGCAGGATGGAAAAGAAACCGTTCTATTTCTGAATTAATCCTGTATTGCGCATGTTCCTGTTCTAACGATAATTTAAACGAAGTCATGTCCTGCCGGTAAAAAGGAAAGAACAGATCGTTGTTTACGCCAGGCGGAATTACGGTAAACTTTCCGTACGATTTATTTTCATACAAACTATACTGAGATTGAATTATATGATTTGTACTTACAATAATTGCATCTGCTGTTTTCAGGTAATTTTCTTCTTCCTGAATTCTGCGCTGCATGTTAAATTTCTCATTTATTTTTTCAGCAGAAAGGCCTTGCTGCAATAAAATATTTTGCTTATTTCTACCCAGCGAATGTGCTGTTGCAATAAACGGAATTCCGAACACTTCGCTAAGCTGCCCGGCAATATAATTTCCATCAGCATAATGGCCATGAACCACGTCTGGAATATCATCTTCTTTTTCAATAAAGCGAATTGTTTTATCAACAAATTCATCCAGGTAATCCCACAACGATTCTTTGGGGCGATACGTATTTCCACCGCAGGAAACACGCACTATACGCGCTTTATCATTTACTGTTTCAATATCATTTGCATAAGAATTTGAAACACGTTTATCAACAATTTTTCTTGTAAACAAATCAACCTTTCTTACCTGCGGATGCATTGACAAAGTTTCGAGCAGTTCAACCACATATTTTACCTGTCCGCCGGTATCTTTATCTCTGCCTACTTCGGGTTCTTTGTAACGGATTAAACCGTGAGGGCTGAATAATTGTATATAATATTCTTTCATACGCAACTGGTTAAAATTTCAAATTTTTCCAATCATTATAAAATAGGATATTCTGTATATTTAAACCGATTCCAAAAATAAAATGTATGTATTCAGGCTCCGGTTTTAGTGATTGGGAAATTGGCGATATTACCATAATTATTTTTAATGGTGTTTATCACTTGTTTCATCTTATCATTCCTAACCACGATTATATTGCACATGCAGTTTCAAAAGATGGAATGTCGTGGAGAAGAACAAAAAATGCTTTGTTTGTTGGCGACCCCGGCGAATGGGATGATGATATGTTGTGGACGATGGATGTGCGCGAAGCGGATAATAAATTTATTATGTATTATACCGGTTTGCAGCGAAGAGACCGCGGCAATATTTCAAGAATTGGTTTTGCCGAATCTGATAATTTAATTGAATGGAAAAAAATTAATACACCAAAATTATTTATAGAACCACCGGGCATTTATTATGAAAATAAAAAAGATAATCCGCGTAAATGGTTAAGCTTTCGCGATCCTTACAGGTTTGATTATAACGGCGAAGTTTACCTGTTGGTTTGTGCGCGTAGAAACGAAGGCCCGTTGTCAAGAAGAGGTTGCGTGGGTATTATTAAATTAACCGAAAATGATGCTGAATTTTTGCCGCCATTAATTTATCCAATGGCGTATGATGATGTTGAATGCCCTTGTGCATTTGAACTGAACGGGCGCTTTTATTTATTGGGTTCAATAAGAGAAGATATAAAAGTAAGGTATTGGTTTGCGCCTGATTTTTTTGGCGAGTATCATTCATTTCATTCAGACGTTGTATTACCAAACGGAAATTATGCAGCACGCACGGTAAAAGACGGCGAACATTTATTGGTATTTAATTTTTTTTATACGCAGGGAAGAATTGATTTGTTACGCGTATTGCCGCCGCCAAAACAATTTGATACAGATGAAAACGGAAGGTTGCTTTTAAAAAGTTATTACAAATGGCAATTAATGGTTACTAAAACAATACAGCAAAAAGACATAAAAGAAATGGCCTGTTTGTTTGCTAATCCAACGGCATCTTTTGTTGTTGAAGATGATAAATGGATATGTGGTTCAAGAAGTGGTTATGAAGTATTTTATTTTGAAAAACCATCAGCATCTTTTATATGGGAAGGAAAAATAAATGTAGAAGGAATGGGAAAGTTTGGCCTTGTTTCAGATATTGATAAAGATGGAAATGGTTATTACATTTCATTTGATGTATCAAACGGTTTGGTTAAAATAAGAGCCTGGGGTTACAACCCGGCAAACGACCGCCAGAATTTTATTTTTAATGATATTCAGTCGAATGTTTTTACAGTGCATCCTGATAAATATTTCAACTTTTGCCTTCTTCGTTATGGCAATTATATTGAGCTAAGTATTGATGGTGTTGTAAAACTTACGTTGATGGATTATATGTATTCAGGCAGCAGGATTGGATTGTATTCAGCTTCATCACTCATATCATTACAAGATGCTGTTATAAAAATTTTACCAGAGCCTGAAGAAGAATATGGCAGCCAGGAAGAAACACAGAAAATGCTTTAACCAAAAATATTATTCAGGCTGGTGCATTATCAATTCATCAATTAATTTTTGCAAAACATCTGGAGCAACTTTTTCAACCAAATAAGCTTGTGTTCCGTTTGCATTATCGTTCCATGTATTGCTTCCGTCTTTATCATTAATTACAATATTTCCGCGCTTTACATCAAACCATTTATCATAACCAAGCACACCGGTTAATACGGCTGTTTCATCCCAACTTTTTCTGCCTGCACTATCTTCTGCTGCCTGCGAAATACAAATTGTAAAAACATCTTTTACAGGGCTGTTTGTAATTGCATTGTTATGGATAAGTGGCAACCCGCACTTTATTTTTTCACCAATTTCAAAACCAGAAAACAAAACTGGTGTTGGCCAGTTTTCATACACAAATTTTGCAGCATTAAAATCGCGGTTAATATTAAACTCGCTTCCTGCAGGAAATTTTCCGGCCATGCTTACCATTTGTTTTACTTTTTGTTTTACCAACTGATCGCCCGTTAAAGGTGAAAACATATCAGCTTTTGATAGCAGCAAATTTTTTAAATTAGTAAGAAAACCAACGGTTATTATTGTAACAGAATTATCAGGCTGAATGGATAAAATTCTACGATATAAACTCACTGCATCAGGTACATCTTTATTGCTGTTTATTGCATGCGGATAATGTTGCACAATTGAATCTGTCCAATGTTGCCAATCGCGTAAATCAAGTGCTTCACCTTTTGGAACACCAATTGGAATATTGGGCATTTTAAAATAAGTATTTAATACACTAAATACCGCAGCCACATTATTATAATTGGTGCTGGCAATTGTGGCAAGAATATTTGCTTTGCCTTCATCAGCAAACGCATGCAATAAAGTAATTGCTCCAACATCATCATAATCAGGACCCATATCAGAATCAAAAATTACGGAGGCAGGTTGCGCTGTTGCAACAAATACAAAAAACAAAAAACACAGGTTAAGAAGTAATGGTTTTTTCATAATGGTAAAAGTATTTTCATTCACAAGTTTCAAAAAATATTTTCCTGATTTTTATACAATAGCTGATGCAAATTCAACACCAGACTAACTTAATATTGCAACAATTTAATTTAAGCTGATTAATTTATAAACAAAATATAAAACATAGCAATCAATATATAAAAATATTGTTGCAGCAAACAGCGCTATCGTAAAAAATGCTGTCTTAAAAATTAAGGAACATTGTTTCAAGTATTATTCTTAAAAAGAATTAGTTTTTATCTTAAATTAGTGTTACAAATAAAAATCGCAGGTAGAAAATTGATTATTATTTATTCTGAAAAACCGCCATAAACAGTTTCAACGCAAAAGCAAATCTTAACCGGTTTGCTTTTTTTATTCCGCTTCAAAAAAAGAAACTATCATTTTATTTTCAACTAATTTTATTGCATGTCAATTAATCGTTTTACGATTCGTGTTTATGGAATTCTATTAGATAACAACAAGCGTATTTTAGTAAGCGATGAGTTTATTCGCGGCGATTATTTTACAAAATTTCCGGGCGGAGGTTTAGAGTTAGGTGAAGGAACGAGAGATTGCGTAAAACGGGAGTTTAAAGAAGAAACAGGTTTGGACATTGAAACCGGCGCGCATATTTATACAACAGATTATTTTCAGCAATCTGCATTTAATTTAAACGACCAAATCATTTCAATTTATTATTATGTGCATGCAAAAGATATAAATAATTTACAGGTAAAAACAAAGATGTTTGATTTTGAACCGCATCAAATTGCAGATCCAAAAGGCCAGAGCGAAGTATTGCGTTGGGTAAACCTTTCCGATTTAAATGAAGATGTTGTTTCTTTACCAATAGACAAAATTGTTGTGCAGATATTAAAACAACATTTATAAAAAACATTTTAAAATAAAATGAATGGCAGCATTAATTACAGGCATACATCATGTAACTGCGATAGCGGGAAATCCACAAAAAAATCTTGATTTTTATGCAGGCATTTTAGGTTTACGGCTCGTGAAAAAAACAGTAAATTTTGATGCACCCGAAGTATATCATTTTTACTATGGCGATGAAGTTGGCCACCCGGGAAGCATACTAACTTTTTTTCCATACGGCAACATTATGAAAGGCCGTC
>JBDUEO010000213.1:0-5938 GCA_040002335.1 Parafilimonas sp.
CGCCCTTAAATCAAATAATATTATGGCACTTTTTCAGTCGAGTAACCCGACTTTAAGTCAAAAAATTTTCAACGGCTCCATTACACAGAATGAAGATGGAATAATGACGGTTCGCGGTACTATTAACAAATTTGGATTTCTTTTATTCATGGTGCTTGCAGGTGCAGCTTATACATGGTATTTATATTATAATAATCAGCAACAAACCATGACCACATTAATGTGGGTAGGTATTATTGGCGGTTTAATTACTGTAGTTGCAATAAGTTTTAAACCTACATTGGCACCTTATCTTTCTCCGGCGTATGGTATTTTAGAAGGATTTTTTCTTGGCGCTATCTCCGCCATTTTAAATGAGGCTTTTCGTGACAAATATCCGGGCCTTGTAATGCAGGCAGTTGGTTTAACTTTCGGTGTTGCCATTGCAATGTTTTTATTGTACAACTTTAGAATTATAAAAGCAACGCAGCGCTTTAAGTCAATTATTTTTACAGCAACAGCGGGCATTGCTATTTTTTATATAATTACACTTGTATTAGGAATGTTTCATGTAAATATTCCTTTTATGTATGATAGTTCAGCTTTAGGCATTGGTCTTTCTCTTTTTATTGTGGCTATTGCTGCATTAAATCTTATTATAGATTTTGATATGATAGAAAAAGGTGCAGACATGGGCGCTCCAAAATTTATGGAATGGTATGGCGCATTCGGTTTGCTGGTAACTATGGTTTGGCTTTACGTTGAAATACTAAGATTATTAAGCCGCTTTGGTGGCAGAAAATAATGCGTTTTAATTTTATTAACAGGCCACTTCAAACTTTGAAGTGGCCTGTTATATTTAACTAATGGCTGCATTAATAGTTAAGTATTAGAAACAAATAAGCCATCAATAAAATTGTATAAGTGGTTATACTTTTATTTTGGTATGAATTACTTTCACTCCTTTAAAATTCACTGCATGAAATCAATAAAAGTTTTATTGCTGCTGAGTATTTGCTGTTCTTTTAAAACAATTGCACAACCACCTCACGGCTTACATTGGTCTGCAGATGGAAACAGTTATTACGAAAATACAAATGGCGTAATAAGTAAAGTTGATATGCCATCATTCAACAAAACAATAATTGTAACCACACAACAACTAACGCCAAAAAATTATTCTCATGCTTTAAAAGTGCACAATTTTTATTTCTCTGATGATGGCAAAAAGATGCTCATTTATACCAACAGTAAAAAAGTGTGGCGTTACGATACACGCGGCGATTACTGGGTTTTAAATACGGTTGACAGCACCTTAAAACAAGTTGGTAAAACAATGCCTCCATCATCATTAATGTATGCAAAATTTTCGCCTGATGGCAACAGCGTGGCGTATGTAAGCGGGCATAATTTGTATGTTGAAGATATACATTCAAATACTGTAAAGCAACTTACAACAGACGGAACAGATAAATTAATTAACGGCACATTTGATTGGGTGTATGAAGAAGAGTTTGATTGCCGCGATGGTTTTCGCTGGAGCCCGGATAGTAAAAGTATTGCGTATTGGAAAGTTGATGGCACGAAAATCCCAAACTATTTAATGATTAATAATACTGATTCTATCTATCCATTTGTAAAGCCTGTTGAATATCCTGTTGCAGGCGTTGACCCTTCGCCTTGTTATATATATACTGTAAATGTTGCCACAGGCAATTCAACAAAAATGAATGTGCCCGGCGATCCTCAGCAACACTATATTCCACGCATGGAGTGGGCCGCTAATTCTGCGCAATTAATTCTTGAACAATTTAACCGCAAACAAAATGAAATAAAAATCATGTATTGCGATGTGGCAACAGGCGCAACCAATGAAATTTATACAGAAGATGATAAAGCGTGGATCGATAATAAAAATGCCTGGAATGACAATCCTTTCGCCACTGGTTGGGAATGGGTAAAAAATGGAAATGATTTTTTATGGGTGAGCGAAAAAGATGGATGGCGGCATATTTATTTAGTAAGCCGCGATGGAAAGCATCAAACATTATTAACCAATGGCGATTACGATATTATTACTGTAAAAGGTTACGATGATAAAAGCAATTATGTATATTTTATGGCTTCGCCTGATAATGCAACACAGAATTATTTATACCGTGTAAAAATGGATGGCAAAAGCAAAGCGGAAAGATTATCGCCTGCTGATGAAAGCGGAACGCATGTTTATGATCTTTCAACAAATGGCATGTACGCTTTACATGATTTTTCAAACATTAACACGCCACCTGTAGAAGATTGGGTAAGCCTGCCAAAACATACTGTAATTAAACAGGAAAACAAAGAAGATGACCGTGGATTTGGTTTGCCTCATGCAGAAATGTTTAAGATTACAACAGATGATGGAATAACTATGGACGGTTGGATGGTGAAGCCAACAAACTTTGATTCAACAAAAAAATATCCTGTTTTATTTTATGTTTATTCAGAACCCGCTGTGCAAACGGCAACAGATAATTTCGGCTCATCCATTAACTTTTTGCCGCTTTTGTATGATGGGAATCTTGCAGACGATGGATACATTTATATAAGTGTTGATGGGCGCGGAACGCCTGCACCAAAAGGCGCTGCCTGGCGCAAAGCGATTTATAAAAACATTGGCCGCATCAATATTCACGACCAGGGAATGGCTGCAAAAAAAATTCTTCAATGGTCATTTGTAGATACCAGCCGCGTAGCAATTTGGGGTTGGAGCGGAGGCGGTTCTGCCACACTAAATTGCATGTTCCAGTTTCCTGAAATTTATAAAACAGGAATCTCTATTGCAGCACTGGATAATTTACTTACCTATGATGATATTTATGAAGAACGTTACATGGGTTTGCCTTCTGAAAGTAAGGAAGATTATATTGCCGGTTCACCTGTTACCTATGCAAAAAATTTACAAGGCCACTTATTAATTATTCATGGAACAGGAGATGATAATGTGCATTACGCAAATGCAGAAATGTTGTTGAATGAACTGATTAAAGACAATAAAATATTTCAGTTTATGCCTTATCCAAACAGAACGCACGCTTTGAATGAAGGCGTTGGAACCACGCAGCATTTAAGAAATATGTTTACCACTTTTTTAAAGCAATATTGTCCACCGGGGGCAAGATAAGTGTCAGGCGCTTTTGAAGTGCCAGACAACTAACGAAATTTTTTGGTAACCATCCATAGTTTTTCAATTAAGCACGGTTGCGTCGCAACACTTGTACAGTTGAATTATGGCTCATCTTTGCGTGTACAATTATAGTTTCTAACTGCTTACTTTGCGGTTTATGAAATCACTACAAGATATCAGAATAGTTTTTATGGGCACGCCCGAATTTGCAGTTGCATCGCTTGACGCTTTAATACAATCAGGCTGCAATATTGTTGGCGTAATTACTGCGCCTGATAAACCTGCAGGCCGCGGAATGCAATTACAGCAAAGCGCTGTAAAAAAATATGCGGCAGAAAAAGGCTTGCATATTCTGCAACCGGAAAAATTAAAAAACCCTTTGTTTATTGAAGCATTAAAAGCCTTGAATGCAGACATGCAAATTGTTGTGGCATTTCGCATGTTGCCGGAAATTGTTTGGAACATGCCGCCAATGGGAACGATAAATGTACATGCCTCTTTATTGCCGCAATACCGTGGTGCAGCGCCAATAAACTGGGCAATTATAAACGGTGAAAAAGAAACTGGTATAACAACCTTTAAGCTGCAACAGGAAATTGATACCGGCAATATTTTAATGCAGGAGAAAATTGCTATCGGTGAAGATGAAACCGCAGGCGAATTGCATGACGCATTAAAAATACTCGGCGCAAATGTGTTGGCAAAAACCATTCAATCCATTGTTGATGGAAGCTTAAAAGAACAACGGCAAAATGTGATTGACGATTCAGGTTTCAATTTAAAACATGCGCCAAAAATTAGTAGTGAAACGGGTAAAATTGACTGGAATAAATCAGCAGATGATATCTTTAATTTAATTCGCGGCTTATCGCCTTATCCAACTGCCTTTACTTATTTGCATGATAAAATGCTGAAAATTTATTTGGGCAAAAAAGAAATCTGCCCACATCATTACACCAATGGAGAAATTTTATCAGACGGAAAATCTTATTTAAAATTTGCCTGCGCGAACGGATTTATACATTGTACAGATATACAATTGCAGGGAAAGAAAAGAATGTTGGTAGCAGATTTTTTACGTGGCTACAAAATAAACAAATAGCCGGGTGAACGTTTACATAATATTAAGCGCCAGCGCAAAATTGGTAACAATGCCTGGTAAGGCCAGCCATAAAAAACCAGGATAGAAAGCTATAAACAAAATAAAAATTCCAATCCACATAAAAAAATACAACCAATATTTAGTAAGAGATTTACGCTGATCCATGTAAAGAATTTTTACAAAAATAAGAGCAGAAAAACATAACTGAAAATTTTATTCGGAATATCGCTATTTATATTCCATAACCGGGTGCCTTTCAAAAGGATTTTGGGCTTCATCAAAAATATAGCGGTATGTAACCATTCGCCTGCTTTGCGAAGCACCAAGGCTTTTATAAATGTTTATCATTTTCGGGTTCCAGTCACCTGCCCAGCCCATTTCATAACTATCATACCAGTTTAGCGTTTGTATTGGTAACGATGCTTCATAAATCATAAACGAATCAATACCCAAACCCTGGTACTTTGGAACAATACCAAAGGCAACACCTGTAAAAATTCTGCATTTGTTGGTTTTTTTCATCCATAATAAACGCAGCTTTTCAATTATGCCAAGTTTGCCATTAAAATGTTTAAAATATTCATTCAAATCCGGAATATTGATCCACATGGCAATCGGTTCATCTTTATAATATGCAAACCAAATAACGCGTTCATCCATTACCAGTTTCATTTTATTAAAAAGCTTCATAACCTGTTTTACGGTTATTTCTTTTTCTTCGCCGTGTTGTGCCCACGCTGCATTGTACACCGTAGCAAATTCCTGCGCATGTTTTTCCAGATTTTTTATGCTGATGTGGCGCGCTGAATATCCCGGTTTTGATTTTATTTTTTTATAGCGTTCAGGAAATTTATCAGATATTTTATCTTTAACGCCCATTGCATAATAATACTGGTTGTAATAATTTTTGAAACCATAATTTTCAAAAAGCTTTTCATAATATGGCGGATTATAGGGCATTCCATAAATAGGCGCTTTTTCAAAACCTTCAACCATTAAACCCCACCATTTATCGCGGTCGCCAAAATTTATTGGTCCGTCCATTGCTGCTGCGCCTTTGCTTTGCAACCATTTTTTTGCCACATCAAACAACATTTTCGCAGCCACATCATCATTACTACAATCAAAAAAACCAATACCGCCGGTTATAAATTCAGTGTCTTTATTTATATATTTTGAATTGGTAAAAGCCGCAATACGGCCAATTAATTTGTTGTTGTCATCTTTTAAAACCCAGCGTTTTATATCTCCATATTTAAAAGCTTTGTTTTTTAATGTATCAAATACATCATCAACTTCACTATCCAATGGCCGTATATAATTTGAGTTATTTTTATTCATCAGCACATTTACCTTAATAAAATCTTTTGCAGCGCCTGTATTATTCACCTCAATTAATTGCATGGCACGAATGTAATAAAAACAGTATTCAGGTTTCACCAAGTCATCGCTAAATAAAAAATTAAAGCCGCTGTAACTTTTTGCTTAATTAAGCGTACCACTATAAATCTGTTTACGAATATTAATTTTACAGCTTTTTAAAAGGCCTCTATGACGGAAAGGGATTACAATGACTGCGTGAATTTATATGCCGATAATGTTTTTCGTTTTATTGTGAAAAATTTACGGCACAAAGAAGACGCAAAAGATATTGTGCAAACTGCTTTTGAAAAATTATGGCGCAACCG
>JBDUEO010000214.1:0-5930 GCA_040002335.1 Parafilimonas sp.
ATTTACGGTAGCAATCCATACAGCACGAAACTCATATTTAGGTGAAGAAGCGATTGACGATTGACAATAGACAATTGACAATTGAATTGAAAAAAATATCGCCAGGCAGCACAAAAACTTCATCATTAAACGAAGATATAGTTTGAAGTGTTTGTGTTTAATGATGAGCAAAATTTTAAAGATGAATTAGTAAATGTTACTGCATGGGCCTTGAAGGTCTTTTTAGACCTTCAAGGTTTTACATAAACTGCTTATTGATAGCCATTTTGCAGCAATATTTTGTTACATGCTGTTTTCGTTACTTGGAAATTAATTCCTGTAACTTTTCTTTATTGTTTTTATAAGTTTCAACTTGTCCAATTTTAGATAAAACAAAGCTTCTTAAAAAATTATTTGGTGTATCAAGATGATTTGTCTTTTTGCTTTTAATGTTCAATCTTATGTATTGAACAGTTCTAAAAATTCCCCATGGAATTCCCCACCAACCAAGAGTCGCGGTTTTTGTAAGTGCAGCATTACTTGCTTTATCTAAACAGTCCGGACAAGCAACTTTTATTTTTTTCTTGTATTGAGTTAAGAAAATATAACTCACAACTTCACCGGTTAGTGTCGCATTAAGTTTTTGTAAAGAGCTTTGGCAAACTGGACAATTTAATTTTTGAATAATGTCGCAGTATGTGTCAACTTCTTGAACTGTATAAGTTTTATTTTGTGCCGCAACTCCTTGTATAATATTTGTATCAAGATTTCGTCTTTGAATTTCTTCTTTCACTATTTCTTGTGCTTTCGCTGTTAAACCAGCAGCATCTTGCGTTGCAATACGAACTAATTCTTCGTTAGTCATTTTTTGATAGTTCTGGCGTACAAATTCAATGTCAATTCCGTTACTCATAAGTTATTTTTGATGTGTCAAATTAAATGGCATTTAACTCCCAAATATAACAACTCTATCTCCTATGTACATCACTCCTAAATTGTATAGCCACAACTTTTCATTCGTTCATGACGTTTCAATTTCATCTCCTAATAAATTTAATTTTACCTTTAATTTTTTTATTTTCAAATGAAAACCGATGAATTATGAGTGATATAAAATTGCCAGAAGTTTGGTTGCGCGGGCCGCTGGAAAATATTCCGGGTTTATTGCAACCTGTTGCACATGCATTGTTGCAGGCGAATGAAGAAATAGATGAATTGATGCAAAATTTTGATGCATCATTATTATGGAAACGGCCGGCTAACGTGGCTTCTGTTGCATTTCACCTGCAACATATTGCTGGTGTTCAGGATCGTTTATTCACGTATGCAAAAGAAGAGATGTTATCGCAACAGCAATTAGATTATTTAAAAAATGAAGGCAAAGAAAATGATGCCATTACAATAAAATTTTTGCTTGAAAATTTAGAGTATCAAACGCAAAAATCTGTTGCGCAATTAAACGAAACTAATATTACTACTTTAACAGAAATAAGATATGTTGGCCGCAAAAAAATTGCTACAACAGTTATGGGTTTATTATTTCATAGTGCAGAACATACAATGCGGCATGCAGGTCAATTATTGGTTACGGTTAGAATATTGAGTGCAGCCAAATGATCTATATTTATACGTAATAAAGCATACAATTAATAGTTATGAAATATATGTATTTTCTTTTCTTAGTATTTATAGTTTCAGGTTGCCTTTTATTTAATAATGAAAAGCTTATGCTTAAAAAAATTTTAAAGAATGGCGATGCAATTGAACTTTATTATTCTGGCGGCGGAGCTACAGCTCCAGATATAATATGGATTAAAAAGGTCTCGAATAAAAATAGACATACAACAATAATTGGAAAAATTAAGGACTTTACCGATTCTGATAAAGTTGATGTTAAAGAAGTTGACAGCAATCATATTTCTCTCAAATTTACAACGGTAGACTTCCCGGATCATTCAGTAATTTTTTTCGTTGACCTGAATAACCAAATTGAAAGAAATGCAACATCGTCTTTTAATCAACCCTCCAAAAAGTTTTAATAAGAACTGGGTCTTTGTATACCTTGATTTATTTTTGAAAAATGCAAACACCAATCGGCGTTTTTGATTCTGGTTATGGCGGCTTAACTGTTTTAAAAGAAATCAGGAAAAAATTGCCGCAATACGATTACATCTATCTTGGTGATAATGCAAGAGCGCCTTACGGCAACCGCTCGTTCGAAACAGTTTATCATTATACATGGCAATGTATGCAATGGTTCTTCAAACAAAATTGCCCGCTTGTAATTCTTGCATGCAACACTGCATCTGCAAAAGCGTTGCGCACTATTCAGCAAAATGATCTTTTAAAAAGTTTTCCTGGTAAAAAAATATTGGGTGTAATTCGGCCAACAACAGAAATCGTTGGTAATTATTCTAAAACAAAGCATGTAGGTGTGCTGGCAACAAGCGGAACGGTTGCTTCAAATTCTTATGCAATAGAAATTAATAAATTTTTTCCTGATGCAAAAGTTGTTCAGCAAGCCTGCCCCATGTTGGTTCCGTTAATTGAGAATAATGAATTTGAAAATGAAGCTGCAGATTATTTCATTCAAAAATATTTACACGAATTACTGCAAAAAGATGCAGCCATTGATACGGTTTTATTAGCGTGTACACATTATCCTTTAATTAAAAAAAGAATAGAAAAGTTTTTGCCTGCAAATGTTCAGGTTATTGCACAAGGCGAAATTGTTGCAGCAAGTTTGGAAGATTATTTACAACGCCATACAGAAATTGAAACACAGCTTTCAAAGCATCAATCCATACAATTTTTTACTACTGATTCAACAGCAGATTTTAATAATCATGCTACCATTTTTTATGGCGAAAAAGTGCAATCGCAGCTTGTGGAATTAAATTAATTATTGCGTCATTCCGCTGCCTGTTGCATGAATTGCAGTTCCATCATTATACAATATAACAGGAGAATAAATTGGGTGCTCGCCGCCAACATTAAATTGCCATATTAATGCGCCGCTTATTTCATTTAATGCATACAAGACTTTTTGTACCGTCATTACATACACAATACCATTGCCTGCAACCGGCGAAGAGGACGAAAAACTATTATCGCCGGGCGTTCCTGTAAAATAGCTCCATTTTTTATTATGCGCACCGGTTGCACTTATGGCAAACACGCTATCGCGTAAAGCAACATATAAAGTATTGTTGAAGTAAAAAGGATCGCCGCATGTAGAATTATCAACGGTGTTATCAATAGTTTGAGTATAGTTCCATTGAAATGCTCCATCATTACTTTGCAATGCAAAACTATTAAGCGTTGTAAACGGATAGCCAATGCCCTGGTACACAAAATTATTGTTGGTAGTGGTTGATCCGATAAGATAACCGGCTTTCTTAAACAACCATTTCGGATTGCCGCTTGTATCGAATGCTTTTATCGCGCCGTTGGTATGATCTACAAATGTGATGAAACCATTTGAAACTGTTGGGGAAGAATACGCCAGGTTAGCATTTCGCTGCCATTTGGTTGAACCATCTGCAGCATTTAATGCAAACAAATGTTTTTTATTGCCAATATAAATTGTCCCGTTTATTACAGTTGGTGAACAAAGTTCATTGTCGCTGGTGCCTGAATCTATTGTCATGTTCCAGTTTATATTTCCGGTAGCAGCATTTACTGCAAATAATTTTTTTTCTGCCGCTATATATACAACACCATTTTCAAATGTTGGATTGGTTAAAGAAGTAAGGCCGTTGTTTAAAATTGTGCGCCAGCTTAGGTTGCCAGTACGTGCATTAAATGCGGCCAATATTGTTTTATATGATGAAGACTGAGCATTGCCGTAAGATGTAACTCCCGTAAATAAAGTATTGCCTGCCACACATGGTGATGCAGAAAATGATTCCACATCCGTATCGTTTGAATACTGCCATTTAACAGCACCTGAGTTTGCATCAAGCGCATAAATTGTACCCGGATGCCTGTCTTTCATTATAAAAACAAGACCGTTTTTTTCGAAGACACTATTATTAAAAGTGCTTGCGCTTGCTACTGTAGAAATCTGGTCTTTTTTACACGAAAGAGCTATAATGCTTATATAAAAGCAGTAAAGAATACACTTCATTTTTTAGATTTTAGACTTTAAAATTTATTCGGAGAACATTTTCTTGAAAAAAATACGTGATTAAAAACGGGATAAAAATAAAGGATAATTAGATATTATTTTTTAATTGTCAGTACACATGAAATAACCAAAAAATAAATTTAGAAATGTACGTGCGTAAATAAGAAATGGTTTCAAAAAATGCAGCGCAAATATTTGTAAGTAAACTATGTTGTAGCAACTTCCTTTTCCCATCCGGTTTCTTTTAATGCAGGATCTTTTTCTTTCTTTAAAAAATCACCTTGTGCAGATGCGCGGCCAACGCTGTCATCCATCAATGCATCATCTGGTAAAATTTTTACCGGCTCTTTCCATGAAACACTTTCATCATTATAAGCAATATTGGATAAGGAATTATAGCAGCATATTAAACTCCATCGTGGCTTATCACTTGTATTTGCTTCTGAACGATGCAGCATATTGCTGTGAAAAAACAAAGCATCGCCGGGTTCTAATTCAACATAAATATGTTCCATTATCTTCAATGCATTATTTACCATCGTCATATCTGCACCAACCTGTTCGCCTGCAAAACCATGATTTACTCTCCCCATTTTATGCGAGCCTTTTATTACCTGCAAACAGCCGTTGGCTTTATTGGCTTCCGTTAAAGCAATCATCACACTCACCAATTGTTCAGGAAATAAGAATTGATTTTTATACCAGTAACCATAATCCTGGTGCCATTCCCACGCGCCGCCAACACGCGGTTCTTTCTGCATAAGCTTGGTATGAAAATGACAAACAGGCGAATCGCTGTCCAATAATTTTGCAACTGAATTTACCATTCGCTCACTTCGCAATACACAACTATATACATCATCACCAGGCGTAAACCATAAAGTGAGTTTTGTTTTTTTCCCGGTTTGATCATTCAGGTCAACTGCATTGGTTTTCACTACATCATCTGAAATGGCAATATTATACAGCTTGTCTATTTCTTTTGTTGAAAAAAAATGCTTTACAATTACATAACCATCTTTATAAAATTCCTGCACTTGAGCATTGGTAATAACAGATGCCATAACGATTGTTTTAATTAAAATAAAGTTACGCAAATATTAAAAAGTGCGCTTTAGTAACTTATCTATTTTAGTGTAGCCGATATGCAATTCATCATCAACATTATTTGCTGCAGGCAATAATGCTATACCATATTTTTCTTTAATATCTGCTGATAGTATTTCTTCTATTTCATATACATCATCCACATCAATTCCATACTTATCATCAATGTGCGATTCTGCACCTGCAAATCCAACATGTTTATAAAAGGCAGTTTGTTTTGCGCTGCGGATGGCTTCGCCTTTATCTGCGGCAACCATTATTATTTTGTAATGATATTCTTCAAATTCATTTTCTTTATAACCACCAAGATTTATAAAGAATAATTTCTCTTTTTGCGATGCCGCTTCATGCGTTTCCTTTTCTGTAATTTTTACAGCGTAATTATTAAGCTGCGTTACTTCTCTCCATGCATCAATATGAATTTTGCCATCCGCTTCTTTCCAAAATAAATTCATTTGCGAAACAAGTTCTTTCAGCGATGTAGCAATGCCAAAAAAAATATCATGTTGCTCTGTAAACCTGCCTGGCGGTTTGCAACCGAGCATCACCATAAATAATTTCAGTTCGTTCATATCTTTTTGTTTAAGAATAAAAATACATGCTGAATCAATATTATCATTCAATATTTTCCATTCATTATTCATCAATCACCTCTCACATTTAGATTACATTTGCGCAAATTATAATGATGGCAAGTTTTGCAGATTTAGGATTA
>JBDUEO010000215.1:0-5927 GCA_040002335.1 Parafilimonas sp.
CAATGCCGCTTGCAAAGAACCAATCTGCAACAAACGTTACAGGCTGGTTAACTGCACCAATAGCCGCATATATTTTTCCATTAATTGGTTTGTTATTAGCACCGGTTTATCCTGCAATTAATTCAGTTATTTTAAGTTCTTTGCCTAAACCAAAACATGGAGTTATGTCGGGGTTAATAATAATTTTTTCAGCAATTGGCGGTACCACAGGATCATTACTTACAGGTTATATTTTTGAAAAATATAGTGGCCAAACGGCTTTTTATTTTTCATTGGTGCCTATATCTATTTTATTAATTGCTTTAATTGTGTTTTATCAGCTGCAAAAAAAATATAGTGTTGTTTCAAATGTCGCGTTGCCTGTTATTACAGATCCAATTGCTGAAGAATACAAAAAATAAAGCCTTCCCGAAAACGGAAAGGCTTTGCTATTGATCACTACTAAAACTATCGCATCCAATTGTAATTTTGATCGTAATGATTGTAGTTATATTTATTTCTGCCATCAAAAAAACGATCGTTCACATTCTGAATTTTATTGCTTCTTTCTTTCTGCAACTGCTGAATAAGATCAACTTTTTTAGCGGCTCCAATCCTTAAATTCATTACTTGTTTTACCTGTTGGTTATAATTAGCATTGATGTTAAATAACTGCTGGTTTCTTTCATTTTTACTGAAAGAATTCGCATCGGTATAACGATGTCCAAAACTAATGCTGATAACAGGCGTTCTTAATGAAACTCTTGAAAAAATGGACTGCGAAAATGTAGCGGAACTTAAAAGAAGCAAGGTAATTGATAGTGTAAAAAATTTTTTCATGTTGTTTGTTTTTTTTGTTGTTTAATAATTTATTGTATGTAGGATGTGTTTTATTCTGCTGCGTTTATAAAGGTTTTGTTAATGGTGAATAAATATTCATTTATAATGTTGACAGGTTTAATTTACTTTTATGATGATGAAAATTCTTAGTACACAACAAATACATAATTGGGATGCATATACAATAATGCATGAGCCGGTAACTTCCGTTAATTTAATGGAGCGTGCAGCGCAAACATGCACTAATTACATCTTGCAACAATCACTTATTGAACGCGCGTTCAAAATATTTTGCGGCAAAGGAAATAATGGTGGCGATGGCCTTGCTGTTGCACGGCAACTGATCAACCAGCAATATGATGTAAGCATTTATATTATTGAGTTTGGCGCAGTTGGAACCGAAGATTTTCAAACAAATCTTCAGCGGTTGCACGAGCTTAATGTAAACATTCATTTTATTCAGTCGCAGGATTTCTTTCCTGCAATAAATGATAATGATGTTATAATTGATGCGTTATATGGTTCTGGTTTAAACAGGCCCTTGAAAGACCTGAGTGCTGCGTTGGTGAAACATATCAATCAGTCAAAAGCATTTGTAATTTCTATTGATGTGCCAAGCGGAATGTTTATAGATAAAACCAGTATTAACAATGCAGTAATACAGGCTGATGTAACGCTTACATTTCAATGTTACAAACTATGTTTTCTTGTTGTAGAAAATGCGGAATGCGTTGGCGATTTACATATTCTTGATATTGGTTTACACTATAAGTTTCTAGAAACGATAGATACAACTTATCAGCTTATTACTGCATCTGTTATGCAATCTGTTTACAAACCGCGCAAGCCATTTACGCATAAAGGCAATTACGGCCATGCTTTAATTATTGCAGGTAATACCGGCAAAATGGGTGCAGCACTTATGGCAACACATGCCTGCTTAAGAGCTGGTGCCGGGTTAACAACTGTAAATGTTCCATCAGCATTTTTAAACTCAATTCACACTTCTTTGCCAGAGGCAATGTGCACACTGCGTGAAGATGATTTGAATTTTGAGAAGATAACTGCCGTTGGCATCGGTCCGGGTTTAGGAACTGAAAAAGATGCACAAAAATTAGTTGAGCAAACGTTGCAGCAATTCAAACAAAAAATTATTATTGATGCAGATGCGCTCAACATCATTTCAAAAAATAAAAAATTATTGAGCCAGGTTTCTGACCAAACTATTTTAACGCCGCACCCAAAAGAATTTGAGCGTTTGTTTGGCAAAGCGGAAAATGATTTTGAAAGAATTGATATGGCTTTGCAACAATCAAAGAAATTAAATTGTGTAATTATATTAAAAGGAAGATATACGCTGATTGTAAAAAATGGCGAAGGCTGGTTCAATACAACAGGCAATGCCGGACTTGCCAAAGGTGGCAGCGGCGATATTTTAACAGGCATTATCACAGCCTTGCTCGCACAAAAATATGATCCGCTGCAAGCTGCTTTGCTTGGTGTTTATCTTCACGGCCTTGCGGCAGATTTTACGCTACAAATTCAATCAAAAGAAACTATGCTTGCGTCAGATGTGGTGGAGCATTTAAGCGAAGCGTTTAATAGTTTATAGAATTATTTTTATTACCGTTAGTTGATTTACATGGTATCTTTCTACATAATACAATTTATCGTAACAAAAACGCTAACAATTTTACTTAGGTTAAATCAGTAAAAAAAAATTGAACAATTATTGTAGTAAAATATTCTTCCAAAAAAAATCTACATAAATCAACACATGAAATGAGCCACCAAGAATAAACTCAAATTGAAAAAAGTTTATTTGGCGAATTCCATGTGGCAATTAAAAAACAAAAAATACAACATGAAATACAATTTTTTAGGCAACACCGGACTTAAGGTTTCAGAGTTATGTTTAGGCACAATGACGTTTGGCGGAAAAGGTCATTGGGCAGCAATTGGTGAGTTACCGCAAAAAGCAGTTGATGAAATTGTAAAGCGTTCAATTGATGCAGGCATAAATTTTATTGATACTGCAAATGTTTATTCTGAAGGTTTAGCCGAAGAACTTACGGGCAAATCAATTAAAAATCTCGGATTAAAAAGAGATGACCTTGTTATTGCAACAAAAGTGCTCGGTAAAATGGGAGATGGGCCAAACCAAATCGGGTTATCGCGCAAGCATATTATGCAGCAGGTTGATGAAAGTTTAAAACGACTGAATATTGATTATATTGACTTATACCAGATTCATGGTTATGATGCGTTAACGCCAATTGAAGATACTGTTAGAACATTGGACGATCTTGTAAAAAGCGGCAAGGTGCGTTACATTGGTTGCAGCAATATTACTGCGTGGCAATTGATGAAGGCGCTTGCATTTTCCACGCATCATAATATAGCAAAATTTGTTTCGCTGCAAGCTTATTACACTATTGCCGGCAGAGATTTGGAACGCGAATTAATTCCTTTGCTGAATGATCAGAAAGTTGGTTTGATGGTTTGGAGCCCACTTGCCGGCGGTTTATTAAGTGGTAAATATTCACGCAATAAAAATCCTGAAGATGCGCGCCGTGTAAGTTTTGATTTTCCGCCGGTAAATAAAGAAAAAGCATTTGATATTATTGATGTGATGGAACCAATAGCGCAATCAAAAAATATTTCTGTGGCACAAATTGCCTTAGCCTGGTTATTGCATCAGCCTGTAGTAACAAGCGTAATTATCGGCGCAAAAAATAATGATCAGTTAGAAGATAATTTAAAAGCAATTGATGTTGTGTTGAATGATGATGAGTTGAAAAAATTAAATGAAGCCAGTAAATTATCGCCCGAATATCCCGGCTGGATGCTGGAAAGGCAACGCGATGAAAGAAAATAATTTTAAAAGCTGCTGACAAATTCAAGCGGCTTTTTTATACTCATTATTATTTACAGAAACAGTCATCAATATTGCTTCTTATTTACTTTTTATCGTAAAAAATTTTAAATTTCTTTTTGGAATATAAGAATGACTAAAATTTTATTTTCAAATTCCTATCTTTATTGCCGTAAATAAACAGGATGATTTCAAAGATTTCTGAAGGCGTTGAAATAAGTGTAGAAAGTTTTTACCAGGCAGATTATAGTAATCCTGCCAACAATGAATTTATGTTTGCTTACAGAATTACAATTGAAAACCATAATTCTTTTAGTGTAAAATTATTACGCCGCCGCTGGAATATTTTTGACAGTAATGGTGAACACCGGGATGTGGAAGGTGAAGGCGTAGTTGGTGTACAACCTGTGTTACAATCTGGCAAGCAATTTCAATATATAAGCGGCTGTAATTTACGCAGCGAACTTGGCCGCATGTTTGGCACCTACGAAATGGAAAACCTAAACAATAAAAAGATTTTTCCGGTAAACATTCCACCTTTTGATTTGATTGCCCCGCTAAAAATGAATTAAGGTTTTGCAGTTTTTCAGCAAATCCGTCACCTTAAACTTTACACATTTAATAAAGATCATCCAGCTTCATTCTTAAGTATTTTATTACGCTGCGGTGTGTGCTAAATACTGAAATGATAACGCCTATCAACATCAATCCTCCAAATAAAATAATGGTAAGCGAATTGCTGTGAATGGCTTTTAATTGCGGAAACTGGCTTTCTGCCCATTCAATCAAACTAAATAAAATGGCAATAGCAATAAGCGAACTTATCAATCCATTTACAATGGCGCGAAGATCCATTGGTGTTGCAATAAAATTTCGTGTAGCGCCAACCATTTGCATGGTTTTAATTAAAAAACGGTTGCTAAACATAGCCAAGCGAATGGTGGTATCAATACTTATAATTACAATAATGCACAGTACAATTCCCACAACAATAAATATTAAACCAAGTTTTGAAGCACGTTCATTAAGGTTATTTACAAGGCCAGATGGAAATTGAAGATCAGTAATCTGGTTACCGTACAGTTGCATAATATTGCCTGAAATCTTATTTAAACTGTCTGTATTAACATAAGAAGCTTTTGCATAAAAATCTATACTTTCAGGTAAAGGGTTAACATCTAAAATTTTATTCCAGTCTTCATTGTTGTCTTTATTCCAAATCTCTTTTGCCTTTTCTTTATTTACATACTCTACATTTTTTGCATACGGCTGCGCGGCAATGTATTGCTGTATTTGCGCAATACTGTCTTTATTCATGGTGCGCAAATAAGCGCTGATGCGAATATCTTCTTTAAAAGCATTGCCGGCTTGTGCAAGGTTTAAAAACATCCAGCCCATAATGCCAAGAATCAACAATACCAATGCAACGCCAACAATACTGTAAATGTAATTGGGTTTACTGCGCCTGAGCGATTTGGTTTTAACTGCCATAATTATTTTATGCTTTACAATTCGGACAAATTTATGGTTTTAGCTCATTTAATATATTACAATGCAAGTATTTGACAACGGAAAAAAAATTCTTTTCAATGTTATAACATTTATATTTATTGGGATTTGTAAACTTATTTCAGTTTTCTTTTTGAACGTTCACAAAAAACGTTTTATTTTACTTCACATAAATAAACTTGTTATGAACATTGTTATTATTCCTGTAGATTTTTCTGAAAACTCTTTAAATGCTGCCAGTTATGGTGTTAAATTACTTTCTGTTGTTCCCGATGCAGAAATAATTCTTTATCATGTGTATGATGCTGCCGATGCTTATGACAACAGGGTGGAAAGCCTGCAAAAATTAAAAGATGAGTTATTGCAAAACAGAACTGCCAATATTTCGCTGCTTGCAGAAATGGGCGATTTTGTTACGGAACTTGAAAAATTAGCGCGCCACCGCCAGGCAGATTTAATAATTATGGGTATAACAAACCGCTCTGCTTTAACCGAGGTGTTTGTTGGCAATAATGCTTTAAAAGTATCCGAAAATAAATATTGCCCGGTCATTATTATTCCTTCAAACGCTGAATTCAGCGAAATAAAAAATGTAATGCTGGCTACAGATCTTAAAGATACCATCAGCACTACACCAACGGCGCCTATTAAAAAAGTGTTAAGCGCATTTAATGCCAAACTGTTTATTGTAAATGTAAACAGTGAGCATTATATTGAAATATCA
>JBDUEO010000216.1:0-5914 GCA_040002335.1 Parafilimonas sp.
AACCAATTGGGCCGCCGCCAATAATGAAGACATCGTACCTGCTCATGTATGCAAATCTAAAGTAGAAAATAATGGTTTTAGAAACTCGTAGACTTGCCTGCCGACAGGCTTTGCGCATACAACTGCGAAGTTTGGAAACTTCGCAGAGCGTGTTGAGACAAATAATAATAAATCGTAACTGTTTATTTTTAAAACTACGTTTGAAAAGATTCTAATAAAAAAACCGCAGCTCAGCTGCGGTTTTGAATCAAACTATTTAGTTAGTTTTTTTTGCAATGCTTTATCCAATTCATCTAAAAATTCTTCGGTATATAAATAATCTTTTCCATGTTCAACTTTCGGTTTTATGGTGATGGCAAGGTCTTTTGTCATCTTACCGCTTTCTACGGTTTCAACACATACTTGTTCCAACGCTTTGCAAAAATCAATCAGCGGTTCGTTGTTATCCAGTTTGCCGCGAAACTCCAAACCGCGTGTCCATGCAAAAATGCTTGCAATAGGATTGGTAGATGTTGGTTTACCTTTTTGATGTTCGCGAAAATGGCGCGTAACCGTTCCATGTGCAGCTTCTGCTTCCATCGTTTTTCCATCAGGCGTTACCAGAGTTGACGTCATTAAACCCAGGCTGCCAAAGCCTTGTGCAACTGTATCGCTTTGTACATCACCATCATAATTTTTACAAGCCCAAACAAAATTGCCATGCCATTTTAAAGCGCTTGCAACCATGTCATCAATCAAACGGTGTTCATAGGTTATATCAAGTTCTTCAAACTTTTCTTTGAATTCAGTTTCAAAAATTTCCTGGAAAATATCTTTAAATCTTCCGTCATATTTTTTAAGAATAGTATTTTTTGTTGAAAGATATAAAGGCCATTCTTTCATAATTGCCTGGTTAAAACATGCACGCGCAAAACCTTTAATACTTTCATCAGTGTTATACATTGCAAGCGCAATTCCATCGCCTTTAAAATTATACACTTCATGTTCAATTACGCTGCCATCTTCGCCTTCAAATTTTATTGTAAGTTTTCCTTTGCCTTTGGTAAGAAAATCTGTTGCACGGTATTGATCACCAAAAGCATGGCGGCCAATACAAATAGGTGCAGTCCAGTTAGGTACCAAACGCGGCACATTATCACAAACAATCGGCTCGCGAAAAACGGTTCCATCCAGAATATTACGAATAGTTCCGTTCGGGCTTTTCCACATTTGTTTTAAATTAAATTCTTTTACGCGCTCTTCATCGGGCGTAATAGTGGCACATTTAATACCAACGCCATATTGTTTAATAGCATTGGCTGCATCAATGGTTACCTGGTCGTTGGTTTCATCGCGATGTTCAACGCCAAGATCATAATATTTAAGATCAACATCAATATAAGGAAGGATTAATTTGTCTTTGATAAATTTCCAGATGATGCGCGTCATTTCATCGCCATCTAATTCCACTACGGGATTGGTTACCTTAATTTTTTCGGGCATTTTCGTTTTTTTAATTTCCGCAAAAATAGCTTTTTACATATTTTTAAAATCGCATTGTAAAACAATCTTTATTATTAATGCGTAAATACAATATGCGTTTAAAAAAAATTGTTATGTTTTTAATTTTACAGTCAATTTTATGTTGTTTGATGATAAATTGTACTAAACCGTCAATGAATATTATTCCGGTTAATACAGATACAACAATGAATTATAACGATACGATGAAAACAGATACTACCATTATTGATACAACTGAAGATGCAGGTAATTTTACCTGGCTTGCATTGGGAGATTCTTATACCATTGGCCAATCTGTAAATGAAGACGAAAGGTTTCCTGCGCAAACAGTTGCTTTGTTAAAGAATGATAGTTTGCTTATTAAAACGCCTGAATATATTGCCACCACCGGCTGGACAACCCTTAATTTATTAGATGCGATTGCTGCGCAAAACCCGCAAGGCCCTTATGATATTGTAACATTATTAATTGGCGTAAATGATCAATACCAGCATTTTGATACCGGTGGTTACAGAACGCATTTTAACCAATGTTTGCAACATGCAATTTCATTGGCGGGCAATAAAACGGATCATGTATTTGTGCTTTCCATCCCAGATTACAGCGTTACGCCTTTTGCTGCTGCCAGTGATACAGCAGCAATAAGAACCGAGCTTGACGAGTTTAATGCCATCAATAAAGAAATTACTTTATCGTTCAATATTTCTTATACTGATATTACGCCGCTTACACGCGATATGAAGAATGATGCGTCGCTTATTGCTTATGACGGCTTGCATCCATCAGGAAAAGAATATGCAAATTGGTCTGCATTGCTTGCACCGGCAATAGAAAAAGTGTTGAAATAGGAATATTAAAAGTTATTTTTTTCAACAACTATACTATCCAGTCTATAATATTTTTTTAGAACATCTTTTGAATGATCATTTGTAAGATCATCTTCAAAAAAAAGCAATGGCGGTTTTTGCTGAATAAGTTGCTGAAAAGTTGCAGTACCTGTTTTGTATTTGCTTTGTAATAATTCAGTAAGTGCAGTATTATAATCTTTAACCGCTGCAATTTTATTATGTTCAGATGCCTGTTGTAAAACCGCTTCTCTTTCAGATAAAATATTATTATATACCGGCGCTATAATAATACTTTTATACGCATCAATTATATAATTATTAAACAAAATGGCTGCAGAAAACAAAAGATATAGTACAATCTTTTTTCTTAAAAAAGCAAGTGAAAAAACGTTGGTATCACTTGTAATGCCACCAATAAAAAAGCAAACTATTAATAATATTACAATGCAATAAGCAACAGCATTTACGTATCTGTCAGGAATGATTCCACCTTTTAATGCAGCCACCGGCAACGAAACAGCAACAATTAAAAAAATTATAAGTACAACAGCAGGAAACCATTTTTTAGTGCGGAGCTTTTGTACATACATATTATTATTCCATTGTTTATTTTTTTGATTTGCATAAACAAATACGGCAAATGCTGTAACCCATATTAACGGCGTTTTGCAAATGCTCCATAATGTTTCAAAACTGTGGTAAGCCGCTGAAACAATACCTATATAAAAATTTTTAGGAACTACATCATTTAATCTTACCTGGTTGCCTGGCGAAAAAACAATTAAGCTGCTGCTTACTAAAAATGCAAGCAACATCAATATGATAAAAATGCCTGAGCATTTTTTATATAACTTAAAATAGAGTGCAATTGCGAATAACAGTAATTGCACTACAATAAAAAGTTCATTAAAACCTGTACTTATAAAAACAAGTAATGGTAACAGGATGCAACAAATATTTTTTACTGATTTACTATTTGAATTAAACAAGACGATAAACAATGCTATTTCAAACTGAATTAAAATAATTGGAAGCTGATAAGTAATAGCGCTGCTAAACCAAAAAAGGAAAGTGGAAACTTCTGGCAGCGAACAAATTTCAAGCGCAAGAAAAAGAAATGATATCAATACTATTTTTGAAAGCTTGCTTTGCTCTTTCAAAATAAATTTATACAATGCACTAACAAGCGAAAAGATGGAAATGAAATTTAATGTTAGCAACAATAAACTATGCAGGTAATAATGGCTATATAAAAAATTATGATAAGCAAATAGCGAACCCGTAAATGTTGCGGCAAATCTTCCGCCCCAGTTTTTATAAATGAATAGTTGATATGGGATAAAACCTTTGTTGTTTAACTGGTAGCCGCAAAAAAAATCATCTGTAAACGGATGATTAAAAAAAGGTAAAATAACAAGCGGCAAAAAGAATATGAACAGCGATGCAACCAATATAATTTTAGCAAGTATTAATATTTTCGATTCAATAAAATTTTTATCTGAAAAAAATTCGCGCATACAGCATCGAAATTATTGAATTATTGTTGCCATGAAAATATATTGTACAAGTGAGTGACACAACGAAGATGCCACAAAGTATGTAGCTGGTTTCCAAAAAAATCAGGCTTCAATAACTTCAGTGTTACTTAAATAATCGTGCAAAGGTTTATCAAGAAACGGAATAAAAAAGCAATCAATAACGGTGAGTCTTACTAAGCTGCGTATAAGAATTTGCCATAGCGCCGCACGTTTGCCATGCTTGTTCACCACCTTACTTATGGATATCCATTTGGCTGGCGAACGCATAAAAATAGCTTCAAAGAAAAAGTAGTAAATAAATACCATGATCCAGAAAATGCCATAGAATGGAATGAATGGATAATGCCAATACATTACCTGCGTATCCCACAAATTATTTGCAACGAAAGTTATGCCCCAGATGAGCAATGTGTCTATAATAAAATTCAGCACGCGTGTGCCAAAACCGGCTGCTTTCATGATGCAAGATTACCGCATCAAATACATCTTTCCATAACCTTTGGTAAAATACTTATCAGTGTTCACTTCGTAACCATCTTGCCCGTAAGTAGGAAATTTATCTAAAGATTTTCCATTTAGGTTTGTAAGCACACGGTATAAGTAAACGCCATTGGCAAGCTTTTGCCCGTATTCATCTTTGCCATCCCATTTATAATCTGTAATATTTCTGCCGATGTGCAGTGATGCACCTAATTCTTCTTTCGTTATTTCTTTTACAATTTTGCCGGTGATGGTAAGAATTTCTATGCGCAGGTTTTGCGGCACTTCACTTCCTGTTATTGTAAACACAAATGCGGTTGATGTAGTGAATGGATTTGGATAATTAAACATGTTGGTGATCATTGGTTTATTATATACTTCAAACGAAACCATGTAATCAACATTGCCTGCTGTATTGCCTGTTTTATCTTTTCCGTGAACGATTAACTGGTAGGTTCCGTCATCGGTTAAATACGGCGTAAAATCAACCGACGCAACATTATTACTTCCCGTTGTTGCAGGCGTAAATAATAAAGTATCTGTGTTGAAATAAAAAGGTCGCAATGTGCCGTCAGGATAGCGAAGCTGAACAGTTACCAGCGACGTATCATCCAATAATAAATAGCCTGATTCATCTTTCATCTTCACTAATACATGAGGCTTTGCTGCAACAATATCATTGTTTAAAATATGAATGCCATCAAATGTTACATCAAGCGTTGGTTTATAATTGTCAGCATTTACTTCAAAATTCCTGTACAAGAAATTATTGAAATGCGTTTGTTCCGGTTGATTATTATTTGGATTAACATCAAGATATAAATTATTCAAACCACTTAACGTTGTAGTTGCAATGTTAGAAGTAATAACCGCTGTATCGCCGGCATTTAATGCTTTAAGTTTTTTAACTGCAATTATGTTTGCATTGTTGCTTGCATCATACACAATAAGATTTACTAAAATGCTATCGGCAAAAGGCACTTCACTTACATTTTTAAATGCAATTGCCAAACTATCTGTTTCGCCTAATGCAACGGTATCTCTGAAATTGTAAAGAATGTTTGGCGCTAATGCACCTTCGGGAACCGGATCATACAAAATTCTCCACCATCGTAATTGATATGGTGTAAGATTGATGCTATCAGCATTGCGCATTCTTAATTTTATATAAGGATATTTTGAAACACTAACGCTGCTGATGTCAAAATTTTGTTGAGATGAATTTAAGCTGTACAAAAGTGTTTCATTATTCAATGTATCAACGCCGATAACATCAACACGTGGTTGATCGCCGGGTTTTGAATCAACACTATAACCATTCCACAAAACTTTATGCCATGCTTTTGCCGGGCCAAAAGCAGGTGAAGTAATAAAGCCAAGTGTATCAGATGATATTACATAACGCTGATAGTTTATCAGGTCATTTAAACTTTTAGAAAATTGCCAGCCGGGCACATAAAGTGAATTATTTTTTTCATAATCAAATACCCAAATTCTGTTTGCGAAAGAATCAATCGCGCTAAACCCGGCCTGTTTTAACCTGTC
>JBDUEO010000217.1:0-5911 GCA_040002335.1 Parafilimonas sp.
TAAAGCTGCTCCAGTCGCCCAAAAAATTTTTTCAACCGAATTATACTGGCCTTTATCATCTTCGCAAACATCAAAAATTCTTCCGCGCGCAAATACATAGCCTAATGTATCAATCCATCCGCCGCATGCGCCCGCATGTTCAAACAAATGCTTGTTATAATATGATAATATTTTTGGCTGACAGGCGGCAATGTTTAAATCTTTTTCCATTAACGCTATCATATCTTCAATCCAGCCTGCTTCAACTTCAACATCAGAATTTAAAAGAATATAATAATCTGATCTAACTTTTGAAAGCGCTTTATTGTATCCACCGGCAAAACCATAATTCTTATCAAGCAAAATAATTTCTGCTTCATTAAAATTATTGGCAAGAAATAATACGCTATCATCTGATGAAGCATTATCTGCTATAATTATTTTTTTATTGGGATAAGTGGACGCGAAAACAGAAGGCAAAAATTTTTCAAGATAATTGCGCCCGTTATAATTAAGAATTACTATGGCAACAGCAGGAAAATTCAATATAATTTTATTCAAAAATAAATTTAAAACTTTCAAATGCCGCAAGTAATTCGCAATTCGTTTATGTAATTAAATAACAGAAATTAATGCTATTCAATTCAAATTCAATCTGCCTGCTTGCATATAATTACTTTTCTTTGCACACATACATGTAGAATTATGTTGTACTCAATGACAGGTTATGGACGTGCAGAAAAAATGATTGCCGATAGATCTTATTTGGTTGAATTACGTTCGCTAAATGGTAAGCAATATGATATTCGTCTTACAATGCCTTCGTTTCTTAAACCAAAAGAATTTGAAATAAGAAATATTTTAAATGAAGGTTTAATGCGTGGAAGTATTGAATGTATTATCACCATTTCACAAAATGGTTCTGAAAAATCCGTACGAGTAAACAAAGGTGTTATAAAAGCATATTACGGCCCGGTGCTTGAACTTTCAAATGAACTGGGGTTATCGCAGGAAAATATTTTAAGCGCACTTTTAAGATTGCCTGACGTAATAAGCACTTCAACAGAAATTATTGCAGAAGATGAATGGAACTTATTTACAAAAACGCTTAATGATGCGATTGATGATTTAAACAAACACCGCAAAGAAGAAGGCAAAAGCATGGAAGATGATATGCTGGTAAGAATTGCAAACATTGAATTACAACAAGCTGCAGTTGCAGTGCTTGAACCGCAAAGAAGAATAAAGATTAAAGAAGGTTTGCAAAAGGTATTGGATGAAAATGTTGGCAAAGAAAATTATGATCCCAACCGTTTAGAACAGGAAATTATTTATTACATAGAAAAGATTGATATAAGCGAAGAACAGGTAAGGTTAAAAAATCATTGCGAATATTTTAAAGATATACTTATTGATAAAACAATTGTGAAAGGAAAAAAACTTTCGTTTATTCTGCAGGAAATTGGGCGCGAAATAAATACAACCGGTTCAAAAGCTTATAACGCTGATGTGCAGAAATGCGTTGTATTAATGAAAGATGAGCTGGAAAAAGCAAAAGAGCAAATTTTAAATGTGTTATAAATATGAAGCATTTTGCTTGCAGCATTTTAATTGTAACATCATTATTTTTTGCGTCGTGCAATACGATTGATGTGTACGAAAAAACAAATGCTATTCCGCATCATGAATGGAACAGCAATAACCGTTTAACTTTTTCATTTACTGCTACAGATACTGCCGCTTACTATAATATTTATTTTGTAATAAGGCATACAGAATCGTATCATTTCAATAATATCTGGCTCGATTTTACTTCAACACTTCCAAACAAAAAACCCCAAACACAACGATTGAATGTGCAGCTCGCCGGTACAAACGGCTGGCTGGGAACTTCCATGGATGATATTATTGAACAGCGTGTTTTATTGTTCACCAATCCTACACATCTCGCCAAAGGCGATTATACATTTTCTATACAACAGGTAATGCGCGAAGACCCGCTTCAGAATGTTTTAAATGCAGGCATTAGAGTTGAGAAAGTGGTGCAATAAGTTTAATTGGAAATTAGTTATTTGGAATTGCTCAACTTTTTAACCTGTTGCAATGTTATATAGATTCGAAAAATTAATAACTAATTACTAATCTTAAATTCTTTAAATAACGATTGGTATAATACTTGATTTTTTATAAAAAAAAGAATGGCAATAGCTTTTCCAATTATAGACTGGGGAAATGGAACAAATATTTATGAGGTTAACGTGCGGCAATACACACATGAGGGAACTTTTAAAGCTTTTATAGAACATATTCCACGCTTGCGCAATATGGGTGTTGATATTTTATGGCTGATGCCCGTTACACCAATCAGTGTAGATAAAAGGCAGGGTACATTCGGCAGTTATTATGCAGCCAGTTCATACACTAATATTGATTTGGCTTATGGCACCGAAGATGATTTTAGAGAGCTGATAAAAACAGCTCATTTTTTTGGAATGAAAGTGATTATTGACTGGGTAGCAAATCACACAGGTTATGATCATCAATGGACAAAAGAACATGCGGATTGGTATAGAAAAGATGAACATGGAAATTTTACTGAGTTGTATGGCTGGGTTGATGTAATTGATTTGAACTATGAAATTCCTGCCTTACGCGAAGGCATGATAAATGCCATGAAACATTGGATAAAAAATTTTGATATTGATGGGTTTCGTTGCGATATGGCACGCACAGTGCCTGTTGATTTCTGGGTTGAAGCACGTGGCGAATGTGACGCAGTAAAATGTTTATTTTGGCTGGCAGAATGCGAAATATTAAATTATCACGAAGCATTTGATCTTACTTATGGCTGGGAAGTAATGCGTGCGTTTGATACCTATTTTAAAGGCGAATTAATGTTTGAAGAAATCAATCCGTTACTTGTAAATTATTCCCATTACCCAATTGGTTCAAGAAAATTATTATTTACTTCTAATCATGATGAGAACACTTATCATGGAACGGAATATGAAAAATATGGCGCCAGTGCAAAAGCAATGGCAGTTTTTTCATGCACATGGCCCGGCATTCCACTAATATATTCAGGACAGGAAAAACCTAATTATAAACGGCTCGAATTTTTTGAAAAAGATTTTATTGAGTGGGAAGGTAACGTTGACTTGCACGGATTTTATAAAACGTTACTCACCATTCGCAAAAGAAATAAAGCACTGCAGGAAAGTGCTTCTGTTTTATTGTTGCAAACCGATGCGCCAAATGTTTTAGCTTATTTGTGCAGAAGGCAACATGATAAAATTCTTGTGCTAATGAATCTTGGTACAGAACCTTCAATATTTCATATAAATCACCCGGCATTGGCTGGTAAATACAACGATCTGTTTTCAGGCGAAGCCAAAGAAATACAGCGAAAAGAATCTTTTAATTTTCAACCGGGTGAATATTTGGTATATCATCTCACACACTAATAATTCAATAATTTTTTTGGTTACCAGCTTTGGTTTCTTATGGCATCGTTCCTTGCGTCGCAACACTTGTACAGTTGATTCAATTTGCAACTTTACTAAATTAATCAATCATAAAATATTTTTGAAAACAGTATAAATTATATCATAAAAAAACCGGTTAGCAGTAAAGCTAACCGGTCCGGATAAACATACATAGTTTACTCATTGCTGAGATTTTTATGAATGTTGCATACTTTCAATTATTTATTTTCATTCTTATTATCTAACTTATCTGTTTCTTTTTTATTTGCTGTACTTTTTGCCGCAAGCTGCGTTAATATATCTGAATCATAAGGAGCGGATATGCCATGCTTGTCATCTGCAATTCCTAAGCCTGTAGTTGGGCCTCCTTTGGCTGCAAGGTCTCTTTCTTCGTCTGCATTCACTGTTGAATATGCACCCTGGTTAATTTTATCGTCTGACATAATATAAAATTTAAAAGTTTATAATAAATATTATTATTAAATTATCATGCCACAAATCCTGGTAAGCATTTAATTTTTTATAGAATCCAAATGTCTGTCATCTTATTAATGTAATCGTTCCTTTTAATAAATGTGGAGTATTTATCAGGTCAAAATATCTTACTACATAAATATAGGTTCCTGCCGGTTGTTGAAGATTATTCCTGGTTCCATCCCATCCCTTTGCAACATCTTCTGAATGAAAAAGTAATTGACCGTACCTGTTATAAATATTAAAGAATGAAATATGCTGGCCGCTGATTTCAGGAATGCGAAACACATCATTTAAACCATCATCATTTGGTGTAAATGCTGAAGGAATAAAAACAGGTTGTGCACAATCCCCGAACACTTTTACAGAATCTTTTACTGCATCACACGATGAAATTGCGGTGACCCAATATTCACCCGGCATAAACGCAGTGAACTGAGCTTTGGTTGTTCCATCCTGCCAGCGATAATGTACAGAACTATCATCATTCAATATAAAAGTTACAGGCTGGTTATTTATTAAACAGGTATCATGGGTTAAAGTCAAATTAATTTTTGTTTGTTGTGAAAGGATGGTGTAAAAAATACTATCGCAACCGGTTAAAGTTGTAAAACGCGAAGTATAAAAACCAGGCTTGGTTATAGTGCTGCCATCAGGCAATATATAAGAAGTGTTGTTGCACAGCACTACTTTCTTTGTAAAAACTGCATCGTTACAGCAAGTTTGTTGTGTACAATCAAGCAAACGTACCGGCAGGATGTTTTTTGCATACAACGAAATATATGCTGGTGTAACGGAGCCTTCATCTGTAAATGTATAAGATGTATTTTCGGTTAAAGGAATAGTGCTGGTTTTAAAAGTGATATTAGATGTGTCAAAACATAATGCTTTTCCTGTAAGGGTTGCTTTTAGTAAATAAGCAATTTGTTCGTTGGATGTAGTATCTGAGATGTTTGATGCTTTGTATGAGCCGGATAAATAAATATTGTTTTTATAGATGCGGCTGCCTTCGAGCGTTACCGACTGGGAATTGAAAATATATGTTCGTGCCCACAAAACAGTTGCATTATCTTTTACACTGAATACTATCGGATCAGGTTTTATATTAGCACAATAAATGTCACTTTCACCAACCGAACCAATATGCAGAATACGGCCACCATCAATTGGTGTTTTATTCGTAGTCATGTTTATCGAATAAGCGCCAGCTTTAAATTTACCATCAGCGGTAAAATAATAAACATTGGTTCCTGTTTTAAATTCGAGGCTTTTATCATCGCCTTCTTTTATGCTTGAATAATTATAATTAGCAGGTTTTTCATATTGATTCACCCATATTATATCACCTGTATGCTGATCAATTTTAAGTATATAACCAAGTGTGCTGTCTGTTACAATTCCTGTAGCAATTAAGTTGCCGTCTGATATTTGTTGTATCCTTTCTAATTTTTCTTTATTGTTATGATAGAAAGACCGTTGCCAGATAATATTGCCGGTGCTGTCAATTCTTACAATAAAATTTGAACTGTTTAAAATGCTGGTGATGTTGCCATTTCCATCGCCGTTAAAATTTAAATACAATATGCCTGCAGCAACAAAATCTCCATTATCTAATTGTATAATTTGAGATAAAGCGCCGCTTGTTGGCATTAATTCCAACGACCATAATGGGTTGCCTGATGAATCAATCTTTGCGATCCAGCCTGCGCCATATTGTGAATTATATTTTGTTGCGCCAACTAAAATATAATTGCCATTTTTTATATTTTTTATACTGTTAATTGTTTCATCTGCACTGGTACCAATGGCTTTAGACCAAAGTGGCGTACCATGAAAAGTTGTACGCATAACCCATGCATCAACATTGCTTTCTTTTGCATTTTGATTTAAAGAACCAAATAAAAAAATGTCGTTGTTTGGAGCGAAAGAAATATTTTTTACCCTTGTTGAATTAAACCCGTTGTTATAGTATA
>JBDUEO010000218.1:0-5889 GCA_040002335.1 Parafilimonas sp.
AACAACAATGCATTTGCAAGGCGATTATGCAGCATTAAAAACTTTAGTACAACAATTAATACATGTTAATTTGGATGATGTAAAAAATTGGTAACACGGCCGGAAGCTTTTAAAGCGTCTGACCGATAACAAACAATCATGAAATTATTTAAAACATTATCAGGTATTATTCTTCAGCATAATGAAGAAAATTATTTAGTAAATAATGATTGGGATAAATTGATCAATCATGATAATTTGTTTCAGTTTTTATCAACACAAATGCAAAATAAAATTGAAGTTGACTGGAACGACACAAAGATTTTTGTGCCCATTGGCGAACAGGAAGTTTGGGCTGCAGGTGTTACGTATTTGCGCAGCCGCGATGCAAGAATGGAAGAAAGCCAGGATGCAGGCGGTGCAGACTTTTACAGCAAAGTATATAATGCAGACAGGCCCGAATTATTTTTTAAAGCATTGCCACATCGGGTAGCAGCGCATAACGAAAAAGTGTTTATCCGTAAAGATTCCAAATGGAATGTGCCCGAACCTGAACTTACTTTATTTATTAATGCAAAAGGACAAATTGCAGGTTATACAATTGGTAATGACATGAGCTCAAGAGATATTGAAGGCGAAAATCCATTGTATTTACCGCAGGCAAAAGTGTATGAAAGAAGTGCCGCCATTGGCCCTTGTTTATATATACCTGAAAACGAAATCGAATTAAATACCACTATCAGTATAGATGTTAAACGTAACAAGGTAGAAGTATTTTCCGGGCGCATTCAGCTAAACAGGATGAAGCGAAAATTTATCGAACTTGCTGAATATTTATTTCGTGAATGCGAATTTGATAAAGGTTGCTTTTTAATGACAGGAACAGGTATTGTGCCGCCAAAAGATTTTACTTTGGCTGAAGGTGATGAAGTTGAAATCTGCATTGATAATATTGGCATACTTTCAAATATTGTTGCTTATAAAAAGTAAAATTAAAAAACCAAAAAGGAACCGATCGTTTATTTTTTGAATTTTTAATTTTGACTTCGTAATATCTAACGGCTAAAAAATTTAAATTATTTATGGCGCTTGCAGCTTCCCAATCAACTATTGCTGTTGAACCGCAAAAAGGCAGTTATTTTTTTCCATTAATATTAGTAACCAGTTTATTTTTTTTATGGGGGCTTGCTTACGGTTTGCTGGATGTACTGAATAAACACTTCCAGGAACTATTAAATATTACCAAAACAAGATCAACACTTTTACAGGCCGCATATTTTGGTGCATACTTTTTAATTGCATTGCCTGCAGGTTTGTTCATGAATAAATATGGTTATAAAAAAGGTATTATAACAGGTTTACTTTTATATACAACCGGCGCTTTATTATTTTTTCCAGCGGCGCAATATGAGAGCTACAATTTTTTTCTTTTATCATTATTTATATTAGCATCGGGCCTTGCTTTTTTAGAAACGGCAGCCAATCCTTACATCACTGTTTTAGGCAAACCTGAAACATCAGCATTTCGGTTGAACCTTGCTCAAAGTTTTAATGGTGTAGGTTCTTTTGTTGGGCCGATAATTGGCGCCAATCTTTTTTTTGTAACCGGCGGCGAAGGCAATCTTAATACAGTAAAATATGTTTATCTCGTTATTGCAGCTATTGTTTTTTTAGTTGCGCTTATGTTTATAAAAACACGATTGCCTGAAATAAAAGAAGCTGAACTGGTTGAAGTGAAACAACAGGATATAAAACCTTTGTTCAAACATAAAAATTTTACAGGCGCTATTATTGCGCAATTTTTTTATGTGGCTGCTCAGGTTGGTATTGCGGCATTTTTTATAAACTATTGCACAGAAGCAAGTGGTTCAATAACCAGTGCAACCGCATCTTATTTTCTTTCAATAAGCCTTGTGCTTTTTACCGCTGGAAGATTTGTTGGCACTGCGCTGATGAAAAAAATTGCGCCTAATAAACTGCTAACACTATATTCTGTTATTAATATTATTTTATGCGCAGTGGTTGTAAATGGTAAAGGAATGATTTCTGTGTATTCGCTGATGGCGGTTTTCTTTTTCGAAAGCATTATGTTTCCAACCATTTTTGCATTGGGTGTAAAAAACCTTGGCCACAATACAAAACGCGGCGCGTCTTTTATAATTATGTCTATTGCCGGCGGTGCATTTATGCCTTACGTTATGGGAATGCTTTCTGAAAAAAGTACGGCACAATCTTACAGTATTCCGTTGGTTTGTTTTGCTGTTGTAGCATGGTACGGATGGAAAGGATATAAAACCAGCACCGACTGATATTGGAAAATTTGCAAAGCATTTAAGAAACTGCGTTTATATTGCTGCATAATATTCAACTGTTCAAAGAAGTGATCCGCAATCAAGTTGAGGACAGGCTTCACAAAGATGCCACAACGCATCAACTGTTGATTAACAAAAAAATATTTTTATTAATTAATGCAATTAGAATTACAACACATTATTCCCATTCCTTTAAAAGATAAATTGCTGCAACACAATTCTGATGTATGGAATAAAACGCTGCAGTTTAATAGCGGAGATCTTATAAAAATTAAGGCGCCAAGCGGAACAGGAAAAACAACGTTTGTTCATATAATTTATAAACTGCGCAAAGATTTTGAAGGTGAAGTTGTATGGAATAAAAAAAATCTTTCATCAATAAAACAAGATGAGCTTGCGGTTTTAAGGCAACAAAATCTTAGTATTATTTTCCAGGACCTGCGGCTGTTTCCAAATATTTCTGCAAGAGAAAATATTGAATTGAACCGTGTACTGCAACAACCTTTTTATGAAAGCGCTGTGATTGATGAAATGGCGCAGCAATTAGGCGTTGCTTCTATATTACATCAAAAAGCAAGTATGTGCAGTTATGGCGAACAGCAACGCATTGCAATTATCCGCGCATTAATGCAACCTTTTAACTGGTTAATAATGGATGAACCTTTCAGCCATCTTGATAAAAATAATATTGATAAAGCTGCGGCGCTGATTGAAGCAGAATGTAAAAAACGCAATGCCGGTTTTATATTAACTGATCTTGAAGATGACGCACATTTTAATTACACAACGTTTTTGAATTTATAATGCTGAACACACTTTTAAAAAAATTAATACGCACCGGTTCTGGCCGAAGCCGCAATACGCTTGCAGCGGTTGGATTGTTTATCGCCATATTATTAATATTAGCGGCGGTGCAAATTCAATCGAACTATCAGCAAATTTTATATAGTAAAACAAACCAGGATAGTATTGCAGATTTTTTAGTGATTAATAAAACTGTTACCGATAAAAATATTAACGAAGCCACTTTAACCAATGCGGAAATAAATGATCTTAAACAACAGCCTTTTGTAAAGAAAACAGGCGTGGTTACATCAAGCCATTTTCGCGTTGGGGTGCAAAGCATAACCAGGCAAATTCCGTTTTATACTGATTTCTTTTTTGAAAGTGTACCCGATGAATTTCTTGATGTAAATTCTCCGGAGTGGAAATGGGACGAGAACAGCAGTTTTATTCCAATGATCATTCCTAACATGTTTCTTGACATGTATAATTTTGGATTTGCACAATCGCAGCATCTACCGCAACTTTCTCAAAACCTTATCAAAGAACTTCCTGTTCAGATAGATATTCAAACGCCAACAGGCATTGTAAATTATTATGGAAAAGTGGTTGGTTTTAGCGACCGTATTTCATCTGTATTAGTGCCGCAACCTTTCATGGATTGGGCAAATAAAAAATTTGGAACAGTTACTAATGTGCAACCTTCGCGGGTTATTATTCAAACAAAAGATGCAAACGACCCACAGATTGCAGCATATCTTTCCAAGCATAACTTATCAACCAACGCAGAAAAAACACGCTTTGAAAAATACCGTAGCATTATTAATGCTGTTGTTATTACATCATGGATCACCGGCGCCTTAATGTTTTTATTTGCGTTGCTGATTTTTACTTTATTTATACAACTAACTATTGCATCTGCCAAAGAAGAAATTGTTTTGCTGATAACACTTGGCGCAGCACCAAAACAATTGCAAAACTTTTTACGCAAACAATTTTTGCCGGCCAATCTCTTTACAATTATACTTACCATTATTATTGTTTCGGTGCTGCAATACATACTTCAAAAAACATTGGCAGCACAAAATATTTTCATTAGCCAATATATTTCTTACTATACTTTAATTGCTGCAGTAATAATTTTATTGTTGCTGACTTTTGTAAACAGCCGTGCAATAAAAAAGTATATCCGTTATAATCTCTGAAATATTTTTTGCTATTTACGTCTACATACAGCAGCAAATAAGATATTTATTAGTATTTGTTTTGTGTAATTGCAGCTATACAGTTGAAAATTCCGTGAAAGAAATAAGAATGGCATAATATTTTGTGATAATAATATTGGTTATGTAATTTATGAAAACAAATTCTATTTAAGTTATAAGATAGCATATATTAGCATAATAGTATTTCTGAAAACAACATCTAGTTTTAATAAAGCCGTACCTCATCTTATGCATCCGTACTTTTTATTCTAATATAAAATCTATTTTCTTATTAACAATTCAAACAAAAAACAATGAAACTACAATTCACTAAACTGGTATCCGGTACTGCCTTGCTGTGTATTGCATTAGCATCGTGCCAAAAAAATGAGTCAGTAACCTCAAAACCAGCTTCTCAAACAAATTCACCGCTTACAAGAACAACTACTATGATTGGAGCGATGCAAAACGAATCGGACCTTGAAGTTGCTGATATATTCGCTACTAATGTAACTGATGCGGCTCACTGCCCGGTTACTTCGTATAATCCTGCCAAAGGTGTTTATCCCGATACCAGAACAGTAGATTATGGAAGCGGATGTACTGATGATTATGGTGTAACAAGAAGCGGCAAAAGATTTACTACAATTTATGGCGATAAATTTACCGCTCCCGCAGGTAAAACTATAAGCGTAACTACATTCAGCAACTATTATGTTAATGGCGTAAACATTACAGGAAATGTAAAAATTTCTATAATGAGCCCTGCATCTCCCGGCCCGCTAATGTTAAGAATTCTTGTAGCTAAAACGGTTACAGATGCATACGGCAATACGTCTTCTTATGTAAATTCAGCCACACAAACGCAAATTGCAGGTGGTGAAACTGATTCACTGGAAGATAATGTTTTTAAAATTTCAGAAAATTCTTACGGCTCAGAAATATCCGGCGATTCAGCTATGATAACATGGAAATCTGTTAGTGATCCTGCAAATCCAATGATTAAAATGGCATTATGCCCCTACCGTTCTAAAGGTGGCGAAATGATTACTTTAAAACAACTTGGCGTAACAACAGATGAATACCTGGATTATGGAAACGGCGATTGTGATAATCAAGCTACATTAAGTGTAAATAATGGAACACCACAACCAGTAACACTTCCGTTGTATTTCTTTGGAACAGACTTATAAATTAAAATATATAGTACGAATAAAAAAAGAGAGATGTAATAGTCTCTCTTTTTTGTTTACAGCATCAATATACATTTAATTTTATTATTGAGTTTGATAAAACGCATACACTTACACACCTGCCATCGCAGGATCGCTTTTGCTTTCTTTGCCTGTTTCAATATGGCCTGCATAGCGTTTTTCAAAAACGTTGTTACCTTCAACAACAACACTAAAGTCGTACCAGCATAAAGAAGGGTTTGCATCAATTGTAATTGTTACAGGTTCATGGCTTTCGTTTACGTTTGGTATATTTTTTATAATTGGCTTGAATGAATTGTATGTGTTATCTGTTATCCTGATTGTATATTGATTTTTCAAATCAGGGTTAATGAATTTCATTAAAATTTTTCCAGTCAGTTCATAGTTTTTTTCAGC
>JBDUEO010000219.1:0-5870 GCA_040002335.1 Parafilimonas sp.
CATCATCTTCTTCGTATTCAACTGTGTAAGGATAATCTTTGCAATAAAAGTTATGCTCTTTATAGCGGGCATCCTGCATTAAACTATATCCGTCAAAAGCAGCATGGTCTGAAATATCTTTTTTCTTTACTTCTTTCATCCTTTTTCCCGAAGCATCATATAAGTTTCCGTCAATATCATTTATTGTATTAAACTTATCATACGAAGTATAATAGTTTGCATATTTATCACCTGCTTCATTTAAAATAGTGTAGACTTCCTTTTCATAAAGCCTGGCTTTTTTATCGCTTAGAATGGTAATATGCATTTCTGAATAACGATCTACAACATTGGCATTTTTTGTTAAAGAATCAGGAATCAACATTACATTATAATTCTGCGAATAAGCCATTTGGCAGCAAGCCAGCGTTACAATTAATATCAAAAAATTTTTCATAAAATTTATTGCTTTTTAAACACGATTTGCTCGCCTTCTTTTTCAACTACAAAAGCAAAAAAGTTACGCAGGGTTTCATAATCATCAGGTTCAAATGTTGCCTGGTTTATTTTGGTGCGGCAACGTAGCTGAATGTTATCTCCGCTTTGCTGAATCAGGTATTCAAACATGCCTTCTCCATCATTTAAACTTACACGCGCAGATTTTGGCAATTCATCTACTTTATATCCTGTTGGAACTTCCATATTTAAAATATACGTTTCATCAACACAATAAGGCATTTCTACAGGATAAAACCGTTTTGCTGCGCTGAATGGATTTTCTTTATATGCACCATCAGATAAAACAGGTGTAAAATAGATGATGTCATCTTCCGGTTTAAAAGAAATATCGTACTGAACAGCTACGGGCATTTCCGGATTATCAAGTGAATCAATTATTTTATTATCAAGTGTTACATCAAAAGAGAAAGACTTTTTTAAATTCTTAAAATATTCAGCTTCATCTGTTTTTTTCATCTTTTCACGCATAGCTTCTGATTGCATTTCGCCCATAACATTTTTATAGGTGCCCGAAATCTTTCCATCAGCATCATTAGATAAAAACAAACTTGTTATTTCTGATTCATGTAAAGAATCCGGCGAAAGGTTTACAATAATTGGCTGTGGTGCAATCATTCGCGCATCGCCATTATAACAATCTTCAGAAAGGTGGCCAAACCCAAGTAAATTATCAGAAGCATCAAGCAAATAAGATTTGTTGTTTACATCAACCTCTGCAATTACATAATTAAATTTATTCATGATTGGATAGGCGTCGTACGTTTTTCCATGATCTCTTGTACTTAGCAAAACAGGATTCGCGTTATAACCGGCGACTTTAAGCATAGCAACCAGCAATAGGTTTATATCTGCAACATTTCCTTTTTTTGTTTGTGCTGTTTTTTTAAGTGTTTGCGATAAATACACAGCAGTTTTATCGGTACAGGAATAATTGTCGCGCACAAAAGCATAAATATTTTTTGCTTTATTCAAGTCACCTGTTTCATTTTTTTCAGCTTCTTTAATATCGTCTTTAAGCCAGCCGTTTTCTTTATTTAAATCAGCGCCAAAGTCTTCATTCTTCATAAGCTGATCAACCGTTTCATACCATGTGCTTAAATATGTTTTTGGTTCTGTATCGGGAAATCTTATTGCCTGAAGTTGGAATTCTAACCTTTGAACATAATTAGAAAGAGCGGTAATGTAGTGTTCATCTTTTAAAGCAGGTATATTTTTAAAAGCCCATGTATGCCGTATGGTTGCACTTCTTATGCTAATTACCCGTGATGATCCAACATCATTTGGTTCAAGCACATTAAAAGTATTTGCAGATTGCATTGCAGTATCAATAACGGGATCGAGATAGCCTTGTTTTAAAAGCGTAAAATCAAAAAACTGCGGCACTTCAATAGTAAACTGGCTCCAAAGTTCAGGATAACGGCCCTGGAAAGTCCAGGTAGGAATATGCCAAAATTCAGGGCTGTTGGTGGTATAAGTATATTCTATTATCGAACCTTCTTTTAAATCAGGAAAGGTAAATTTTATAACCTGGTAATCGCCATCTTTATCCTGAAAAATTGAACTTTTATCCACTTTTGTCTGAACAATTTTTCCATCTTCCATGTTGTAAGTTGCTGCCTGCATGCTTACAAGTTTTTCCTTTTCATCCCCGCTAACACCCAAATAAATTTTAACGGTAGCCAAATCGTCGAAACTTTTTTTATGCAACAACAAAATGCGTTCATGTATAGTATAAACTACAGAAAACGAACCGCTGTTATTACCATCGTGATGAGAGGAACCAATGTCATCCAAATACACTGCATCTGCAGAAGAATCAAGCGCAGCATAATTTGGTTTAAAATCTTCAGGTGTTATATCACCAAATTTAAGTTTAACTTCTTTAGCCTGGCAAACGGCAGCAATTGAAATAACCAAGCAGAATGCCAGGGACATAATACGGTTGAAAAACATAAGTAGTCAATTTTTTAAGCAGTGCAATACTACAATTTTTATAAAAACATAAAATTTAATTTTGGGCTTTGCAATAATTCTTTGATTAAAATATAAAAAAGATTTGGTTATCGTAACGTAGCAGCTAACAGATGCGTTTAATTTTACAATATGCGTAAATTAAGTATGGATGAACTAAACCGCAAAACGGTTGAAGAATTTAAGCAGGCAGAAAAAAACAAGATCATTATTTTACTGGATAATATTCGCAGCGCCTATAATGTTGGAAGTATTTTTAGAACGGCTGATGCATTTTTAATTGAATGCATTTTTGTTTGCGGATATACGCCGCCGCCAACACATCGCTCAGTGCACAAAACTGCGTTGGGCGCAGTTGATACAGTTGACTGGATGCAGTTTGAAAATATACAGCAAGCCATCACTCAACTTAAAGAAAATGATTATGAAGTTTATGCAATTGAACAGGCAGAACAAAGTATTAAGCTTGATGCATTTTCAATTCCATCAAATAAAAAAATTGCAGTTGTTTTTGGTAATGAAGTTACCGGCGTACAAGATGTTGTAATGCAGCAAACTGATGGTTGTATAGAAATTCCGCAACATGGTATGAAGCATTCTTTGAATGTTTCTGTTGCTGCAGGCATTGTTTTATGGAAGCTGGTAAATGGTTAAGCTTAGTAAAAGTTTGCAGGCTTCGCAAAATAAAGTGATGTTTTACTATAAGTTGTTTTCTAAATTTTTCAACACATTTTAATGATGCTTAAAATATTATTGTATTAATTATTCCACCATCAATAATAAATTAACTTGCTCATCAAAACATGAAATTTTCATTTCTAAACATGATATTTCGCGCCATTATATTTTTTGTTTTTTGTATTTGCTTTGAACATGTTTCAGCGCAAAAACAACCGTTAGATTATGTAAATGTTTTTACCGGCACCTCAAATTCAAGATGGATGATGTTTCCCGGCGCTACATTACCATTTGGCATGGTAAAGCTAAGTCCCGATAACCAGGAAAATGTTTGGAATGGCGGATATGAATATAACATTTCAAGCATCAGTGGCTTCAGCTATTTGCACGCCATGGGCTTAAGCGGTTTAAGTATGATGCCAACAAGCGGGAGTATGTATGCAAATGAAGGTTGGATGAAATCTTATTCCGGACCTCCGGACGGACCTTTTGGAAATATGTGGACAGCAGGTTATCGTTCACGCTTTGATAAGAAAACCGAGCATGGTAGCCCTTCTTACTACAGTGTGGATTTGCTTGATTATAATGTGAAAGTTGAATTGACAAGCACCATGCATTGCGGGTTGATGCGCTTAACATACCCATCAACAAAACAAGCGCATATCATTATAAATTTTGATGCCGCCGCAGAAGAAAAAAATGATGTGTATGAAACGTTATTTGAAAAAATTTCACCGACAACATTCAAAGGTTATATAAAGCAAAAAAGTGGATATGCACATGATTACACTGTTTGCTTTTTTATTCAAATAAATAAAGCAATTGATTCTGTTGATGGTTTTATTAATAAAGCTTACACAGGTAGCGAAACTAATTATGGCACCGGCTGGCGGCAACAAGGAAATGTTACAACAAATATTACAACTTTTAAAGCTGCGGCAGGCAGCGGCGTTGTATTAAACTTCTCAACAAAAGACAATGAAAAAGTAATTGTTGAATCAGGAATTTCTTTTGTAAGTATGGGAGATGCAGAACAGAACCTTCACCAGGAAACCGGTGTAAATAAGTTTGATTTTGACAAGTATGTTCTGCAGGGCAAAAAAATATGGAACAATTTGTTAGGCAAAGTGGAAGTGTTTGGCAATAATGAAAATGATAAAGAAAAATTCTATACAAATTTGTACAGATGTTATACAGGCAAAAGCATAATGAATGATGTGAATGGAAAATATATTGATGCCTGCAAAAATATTCAGCAACTGAAATCCAATACAGATGCGGTGTACAGCAGCGACGCTTTGTGGGGAACGCAATGGGATTTAACGCCGGTATGGACATTGATTAGCCCGCAGATTGCATTAAGCTGGACAAATTCTTTGCTTGAACTGGCAGATAAAGGCGGATGGATTCCGTATGCACCTGTTGCTTTAGGCTATTCACCAATAATGGGCGCTCAGCATCAAAACAGTTTAATCATCAGCGCTTATCAGAAAGGCATCAGGGGGTTTGATGCAGAGAATGCTTATCAACATATTTTACATGATTATATAACACCGGGAGAAGACTACAAATGTGGTGGTTTTGCAGGCAACAGGCATTTGCAATCTTACATGAAAAATGGATATGTTGCTGATGAAGATGGACCTGCAAGCAATACATTAGAATATGCTTATGACGATTGGTGCTTTGCACAATTTGCAAAAGCATTGGGACATGACAGTGTTGCTGAAAAATTTTTAGCCCGAAGTAAAAATTACCGGAACATTTACGATACCTCTATTAATTACGTAAGACAGCGACATGCAGATGGTAGTTGGGTTTCACCTTTTAATGCTTTTCAGTTCGGCACAATTGGCGGATGGAACGGAAAAGGTTTTATGGAAGGCACGCCATATCAATACACATTTTTTGCGCCGCAGGATATACAATGGATCATAAAAAAAATGGGCGTAGATACATTTGTAAACAGGCTTGAAGAAGGTTTTAAAAATAATTGGTTTGATATGGGAAACGAACCTTCACTGGCCATTCCTTTTTATTTTACTTACGCCGGTAAACCCTTTCTCACACAGCATTACAGCCGCTTAATTGCATCAACAATGTATAACACTTCGCCTTACCAGGGCTGGGTGGGGGAAGAAGATGAAGGGCAAATGAGCGCTTATTATGTATTACTCAGTTTGGGCTTGTTTGAGACAGATGGTGGCTGCGCAATAAAGCCTTATTACACATTAACAACACCGGTATTCAGTAAGATTATTATTCATCTTGACAGTAAGTACTATTATGGCAAAACATTTACCATTATAGCTGCTAACAATTCACCGGCAAATGAATATACACAATCCGCAACCTTAAATGGTAAGCCATTAAACCGTGCATGGATATATCATCATGAGATTATAAATGGTGGTACATTAAATTATAAGGTTGGTGACGTGCCTAATAAAAATTGGGGAACAACTGCATTACCGCAAACCGCTAATCCCTAAAAGGAAAGTAATGAACTTCAAAAAGCTTTAAGATAGTGTATAGCTACAGAAACAGAACCCACTAAAAGTTTCATTAATTCTATTTTGTGTTTCTGTGTATTTTGTGGCATTATTTTGCTTGTTACGGAATAATTTACAATTAACTTAAACAGCTTTTAAATTTATGGAGTTTATTTTTGCAGCATGACAACAGTCAAAAATTATTTATCATTAGTAAAATTTTCACATACC
>JBDUEO010000220.1:0-5867 GCA_040002335.1 Parafilimonas sp.
GCAGCCGCGACCGCGGCGTGGTTACAACCTGTAGTTATGAGGCACGTAAATACGGGGTGCATTCTGCTATGCCGATGAAGAAAGCTATGGAGCTTTGTCCGCATGCGATTTTGGTACGTGGTACGCACGGGCAATACAGTAAATTTTCTAAATGGGTTACCGATATCATTGCATCAAAAGCGCCGAAATTTCAAAAAGCAAGCATAGATGAATTTTATCTTGACCTAACAGGCATGGATAAATTTTTTGATCCGTTTAAATGGACAATAGAGTTACGCGAGGAAATAATTGATAAGACTAAACTCCCAATTTCTTTTGGACTTGCCAGCAATAAACTGGTTGCTAAAATTGCTACAGATGAGGCGAAGCCAAACGGTTACCTTTTTATTCAACATGGCAAAGAGAAAGATTTTTTAGCACCATTACCTGTAAAAAAAATTCCTGGTGTTGGCAGCCATACATTATCTGTTTTAAATGAAATGGGCATTGAATATATTGGTGATATTTTAAGATTATCTCAGGATGAACTAGAAAAGCAACTGGGAAAATGGGGGCTGGAACTTTGGAATAAAGCAAATGGTTTGTATTATGGCAGCGTTACAGAATGGCATGAAGCAAAATCCATTTCAACAGAAAATACTTTTGAAATCAACACGGCTGATATTGATTTTTTATTAAGCGAACTGGTGCGCATGACGGAACGAGTTGCTTTTGAATTACGGCAGGATAATAAACTTGCCGGTTGCATTGCCGTTAAAATACGTTACCCGAATTTTGAGACAACATCAAAACAAACCACAATAGATTATACGTTTCGTGATGATGAATTTATACCGGTAGCAATTGATCTTTTTCATCAACTATATAAAAAAGGAAATTCTGTAAGATTGCTTGGCGTTAGACTTACAGATTTTACAAATATTGCCATGCAGGGAAATTTGTTTGATGATGTAAGTAAGAAAACAAATCTTTATAAAGCAATAGATAATATTAAGCTGAAGTACGGAAAGGGTTTTGTTGCCAAGGCGAGAACAATAAAATAAAAAAGCCCTTCACGAAACGGTGAATGGGCTTTTAAAAAGTTAATAGCTACTATTTCTGGGCGAGGAATTCTTTCACTTTGTCTTTATGCACGATTGCTTCTTTAAAAGTGTAAGCCCCAGATTTAGGGCTGCGTACTGCACGAATTACCTTACTCCAGTTTTTTGCTTCTGAAGCGGCTTTCTGATCTTTCTTGATCGCCGTTTTTGCTGCCTTTGCCATAATTATTTAATTTCTTTATGAACGGTTACTTTCTTCATAACCGGGTTATATTTTTTTAATTCCAAACGCTCAGGCGTATTTTTTTTATTCTTGTTAGAAATATAGCGGCTCGTACCCGGTAAACCGCTGGTTTTATGTTCAGTACATTCTAAAATTACCTGAACTCTGCTTCCTTTTTTTGCCATTGTAAAATACTTTAACTTACTTAAATATGACTTCCGTTTGCTCTTAATTCTTTAATTACGGAAGCTAAACCTCGCTTATTAATGGTTCGAATTGCCTCAGTTGAAACCTTTAAAGTAATCCACTTATCTTCTTCAGCATAATAAAAACGCTTTTTTTGAAGGTTAGGCAAAAAACGCCGTTTTGTTTTAATATTTGAATGAGAAACTTTGTGGCCGCCAATTGGCTTCTTTCCGGTTACTTCGCAAACTCTTGCCATAAAATCAATTTTTTTTGGGACGGCAAAGGTAACGAACTACCGTGAATAAATCACAATCATCAATAAAGTTTTTGCTAAAATCAACTTTATAAAATATAAGTTTATTGAACTTTATGCTGGTAAGTAGCCACTGCGTAATGGTTTAGCACATGTATTTTTAAAGACCCTTCTTCAAAATAAATAAGCTTAGATTCCCTAAATTGTTTTTTCTCATCTAAAAAGCCAATTATGCAGGATGGTCGTATAGAATCTCCTTTTTCCATTGCAACAGAAGGAGCAATTCCAAAATCAGGAATTCTTAAAGTATCTTCTTCATTCAGTTGTTTGTATTGAATTTTTATAAGATAGCGAAAGGTTTGTTTTGTTTCAAACAACGATACTTTAAATTCGTCAGTTGTTTCAAAACTTTTTACGGTTTCTGTATAAGTTTTTACGGCATTTAAGTTTACGTTTGAGCGTTGTTGCGGCACGTTTTCGTAATTAAGAATCAATGAATCTTTGGCTGACCCGCTTTGGTTTTTCGTTTCACATGATACCATTAGCAAAATTATTAGCGAAGTAATAATTGTTTTCATCTTATTTGATATATACCACAAAAATAAAAGAGGCTGCTTTAAAGGCAACCTCTTTATTAAAAAAGTTTAATCTTTTTATTTTTTTACAACAGTATGTGTAACAATTTCTGTTTTATCTTTTTTAAGATAACCGGTATCGTGGTTGGTATATAACTGCGCCAGCGTTGGTGCAATTACAAGCGACACAATACTCATTAATTTAATTAGAATATTCATTGATGGGCCGGAGGTGTCTTTAAAGGGATCGCCCACCGTATCGCCGGTTACAGATGCTTTATGTGGCTCACTTTTCTTATAATACATTTGGCCGTTTATTTCAACGCCTTTCTCAAAACTTTTTTTCGCATTATCCCATGCACCGCCGGCATTGTTTTGAAACATTCCCATTAGTACACCACTTACAGTTGCACCAGCAAGAAAACCACCCAATGCTTCAGGGCCTAAAATAAATCCAATAATTAAGGGCGATATAATTGCAATGGCACCTGGCAACATCATTTTTTTAATTGAGGCATCAGTAGAAATAGCCACGCATTTTTCATATTCGGGCTTGCCGGTTCCTTCCATAATACCAGGAATAGTTCTGAACTGCCTGCGTACTTCTTCCACCATCGCCATTGCAGCTTCACCCACTGCGCGAATGGCCAGTGAAGAAAATATAAAAGGAATGCCTGCACCAACAAATAAAGCAGCTAATACTTTTGCTTTATAAATGTCAATGCCTGCCATGTTATATCCGTTATGATTTATTACACCTACATAAGCAGCAAATAATGCCAATGAAGTAAGTGCGGCAGATGCAATTGCAAAACCTTTACCTGAAGCGGCAGTTGTGTTTCCAACTGCGTCCAGTACATCTGTTTTTTCACGAACATCTTTTGGCAACTCGCTCATTTCAGCAATACCACCCGCATTATCTGCAATAGGGCCGAAGGCATCAATAGCTAATTGCATGGCAGTTGTTGCCATCATACCAGCAGCGGCTATGGCAACCCCGTATAAACCCGCGCACGAATAGGAACCCCAGATACCTGCTGCTAAAACAAGTATTGGAAGAAAGGTTGATTCCATACCAACGGCTAATCCGCCAATAACATTTGTAGCATGGCCAGTGCCTGATTGACGTATAATAGATTTCACCGGGCCTTTATGCATCGCGGTGTAATATTCGGTGATAATACTCATTAGCGTACCAACTGCTAATCCAACCAATATGGCACCAAGCACGCCATTGCGTGTTATTGCCACTGCGCCAGGTACAATCTGCGCCGGATTATTCATTATAAAATCCCTTCTTAAATAAATTGGTACATCTGGCAAAATATAAAATACCAGGGCAGCACTGGCAATAGCGGTAAGAATTATAGAACCCCAATTGCCCATGTTCAACGCTCTCTGTACATTGGAAGTACTAATGCCCGCACTATCACTCACTTTTACAAATACGGTTCCTACAATTGAAAATAAAATGCCTACACCCGCAATAAGCATCGGCAATAGAATAGGTGCATAACCACCAAAATTATCATTCTTCGATACTGCTTCCTGGCCAAGCACCATTGTAGCTAAAATAGTTGCTACATAAGAGCCAAAAAGATCGGCGCCCATACCGGCAACATCACCTACATTGTCACCTACATTATCGGCAATTGTTGCAGGATTACGCGGATCATCTTCCGGAATTCCGGCTTCAACTTTACCCACTAAATCTGCACCCACATCGGCAGCTTTTGTATAAATACCGCCACCAACACGTGCAAACAAAGCAATAGATTCTGACCCTAAAGAAAAACCTGTAAGTATCTCAATGGTTTTTACCATTTCTTCGGAGTTGGCATCTGCACCTGGTGCGAAAATGTGTTTTAAAACAAGAAACACGGTGCTTAAACCCAGTACGGCTAAACCTGCTACACCAAGACCCATTACAGAGCCGCCGGTAAAAGAAACCTTTAATGCTTTTGATAAACTTGTTCTGGCTGCATTGGCAGTGCGAACATTTGCTTTAGTTGCTACTTTCATTCCAATATAACCTGCCGTAGCACTACATATGGCACCTATAATAAATGCAATGGAAATACTCCAGTTTGAATTGGAATTACTGTTTGCCATTATGCCAAGCAGCAAGGCAACGATCACAACAAAATAGCCTAAAATTTTCCATTCAGCTTTTAAAAAAGCCATTGCGCCTTCAGCGATATATTTACTGATGGTTTGCATGTGCTCAGTTCCGGGGTCTTGTTTATTAACCCATCTAAATTTTATAAAAGTGTACAAGAGTCCGATTACACCCATAACCGGAACAAGCAAGAAAAGAGTATCAGTCATAAAACAATGTGATTTTTTACGTGGTGCGCAAAAATAGGGGAATTGAGTAAAAGTTATGCATTGATAATGAACTGCTGAATATTATTATGCATGCCTCGTTATATAATTATTTTGAAATGAAATGAAACAGCCATGATTCCATCTCTTTTTTATAAAGTTTAAGTGAATAATAAATGTAATTAAGAAAAATTAAAATGGTAAAGCTAACCGTAATGTATCGTAACTGAAAGTACCTTCTAACTGATTTTTTGTTTAAATATAATCAAGCAGCTCTAATCGCTAATGCTATTTAATAGCTTTTCATGATGAGCCAAATAATAAGTTCAATTAAAAGCACAATGAGCAAAATTGTAGAAAGCTGGTTTTGCAATTCTTTAGATTTCCTGCTCACTTTACTTGAAGGTATTACGTTATATCTTGGGAAAAAGAACCAATACAATAGCTTTCTGTTTCCAATATTTTTATGAAACAGAACTGTTTTTGTTGTTGCTAAAGCAATAAAGATTGTTGCAATAAATAGGGATAACGGTACCATCCTCGTATACTTTAATCTTTTGTAATCCTAAAATTATTAACTCCTTTTAGTTATTTACTTGCATTGTCTTTAACGGATATTAAAATAATTTTTTATGAGAATATAATAATCCGCGCATTATTTCTTCTTATAAAAAGCGCTGCTTCTGAAAGCATTCTGTTCATTTATCTTTGGCGCTTAGAATCGACTTATGGAAAAGGATTTGCTGGATCGGCTACAGGAAACAACCTCATATATACAAACAAAATTCAACGGACAACCAACAATTGGTGTAGTGCTCGGCAGCGGACTTGGAAATTTTACTAACGAAATGCAGATAGCATGTGAGATTAATTATAGTGAATTGCCTCATTTTCCTATAAGTACCGTGCGAGGCCATAGCGGTAAATTAATTTTTGGCAACATTGCTGATAAAAATGTTGTGGTAATGGCGGGCCGATTTCATTATTATGAAGGTTACGCAGCGCAACAGGTAATCTATCCAATTCGTATTATGAAAATGCTTGGCGTTGAAACATTATTAATTTCAAATGCAGCCGGCGGTGTAAATACAAATTTTAAAGTAGGCGATATGATGATAATTACAGATCATATCAGCTTTTTTACCATCAACCCTTTACTTGGTAAAAATGAAGATGAACTTGGAATAAGATTTCCTGATATGAGTGAGCCTTATAATAAAGCTATCATCAGCAAAGCAAAATCAATTGCAAAACATTTAGGTTAT
>JBDUEO010000221.1:0-5855 GCA_040002335.1 Parafilimonas sp.
CTAAAACATTCGGAAATTTGTTTTCCATTTCCATTAAAAAATGATCCTGGAATGCAATAATATGTTTTACTGCTACGCTTTGCAGCAAACCCTGTGTTCCCAGGTAAATTATGGCTACCTGCTTTTCAACAGACATTGGAGAATACTGGGGTTGTTTTAATATTTCTACATTACGTGCACCTTTATCAATAACCAGTTTTGTTGCAGCATCCAAATCGCCGCCAAACTTTGAGAAAGCTTCCAGTTCACGATATTGCGCCTGGTCAAGTTTTAATGTACCGGCAACTTTTTTCATTGATTTAATCTGCGCATTACCACCCACACGGCTTACAGAAATACCTACGTTAATAGCCGGGCGAATACCCGAATTAAACAGGTTTCCTTCCAAAAATATTTGTCCGTCTGTAATAGAAATTACGTTGGTAGGAATGTAAGCAGATACATCACCGGCCTGAGTTTCAATAATAGGTAAAGCTGTTAAAGAACCGCCTCCCTTTACAAGATGTTTAATATTATCAGGCAAATCGTTCATTTCGCTTGCCACTTTATCATTGCTGATAATTTTAGCAGCACGCTCAAGTAAACGGCTATGCAAATAAAACACATCGCCAGGATAAGCTTCACGGCCTGGAGGTCTTCTTAATAATAATGATACTTCGCGGTAAGCTACTGCCTGTTTGGAAAGATCATCAAAAATAATTAAAGCAGGCCTTCCGGTATCACGAAAAAACTCGCCAATAGCTGCACCGGCAAAAGGCGCATAAAATTGTTGCGGAGCAGGATCTGCTGCAGATGCTGCCACAATTGTGGTATAAGCCAGCGCGCCATTATCTTCCAGTATTTTCATAACACCGGCAATGGTTGATGCTTTTTGGCCAATGGCAACATATATACAATAAACAGGTTTGCCTGCTTCGTAGAATTCTTTCTGATTAATGATCGTATCAATGCAAATGGCAGATTTGCCGGTTTGCCTGTCACCAATTACTAATTCGCGCTGGCCACGGCCAATCGGAATCATTGCGTCAATAGCTTTAATACCGGTTTGTAATGGTTCTTTTACCGGTTCACGATAAATAACGCCGGGCGCTTTACGTTCCAAAGGCATTTCAAATAATTCGCCGGTTATAGGGCCTTTGCCATCAATTGGCTCACCCAATGTGTTTATTACGCGCCCAACTAAACCTTCACCTACTTTTATAGATGCGATCTGGCCGGTACGTTTTACTTTAGCACCTTCACTAATATTGCCTGATTCGCCCATTAATACCACACCCACATTATCTTCTTCAAGGTTTAAGGCGATGGCTTTTACGCCATTTTCAAACTCAACCAATTCGCCACTGCGCACATTATTCAAGCCATATATACGTGCAATACCATCGCCAATCTGCAATACTGTTCCTACTTCTTCAAGGTCGGCGGCAGCATTAAAATTGCTTAGCTGTTGCCTTAGTATCGCCGATATTTCATCGGGTTTTATTTCAACCATAATTTATACCCCCATTCCGCCGGGGCGGAGTGTTTAATGTTTTAAAATTTGGACTATTTCAATAAGAAAATTTAATATCAAAAAAGCCGTCTTTTCTTTTTTGGAAGAGGAGACTGCTATCTTATATTCTGAACAAAAACGTTTCTTTCTTTAAACTGTTTGCTGATGTCCTTCAAGTCGCGCAAAACAGATGCATCAACAAGGTTGTTATTGAATTCCAGTACAAAACCACCAATAAGCTTATCATCAATTTTTGCATCAAGCTCTATCTTATCAAGGTTTGCTTCCCTTTTTAATTTAGAAATAATCGCATTTTTCAAATCATCACTAATGGCGGTTGCTGTGGTAAGCCTTACTTTATGAATGCCTTTTATTGTATTATATTGCTCTATAAATGCAGTAATAATTTCAGGCATATCGCTTTCACGGCTTTTCGTAATCAGCAGTTTTATAAATGCATCTGTAAGTGAGGAAATTTTATCTTTTACGATGGCATCAATAATAGACAGCTTTTTATCAGCATTAACTACAGGGCTGCGTAACAGGTTCACAAAATCCCGGCTGCTTTTGCACACTTGTTTCAAAAACTGCATGTCGTTGTAAATAGTTTCTAATTGATTTGTTTCTATCGAAAGATCAATTAAACTCTTTGCATATCGTGTAGCTAAGCGCGTATTCGGCATTCTTCAAAGCTTTTAGGCTATTCTAATTCAATTTTACTTCATCGGCTAATTGCCTGATGTAGTTTTCCTGTTTTGTTTTATCATTCAGTTCCTGTCGCAAAACTTTTTCTGCCACTTCAATTATAAGGCTGCCCGCCTGGTTTTTAAGATCGGTAAGTACCGCATTTTTTTGCTGTTGAATGGCAGCCTGTGCATCAGCAACAATTTTATCGTATTCTGCTTTAGCCTTTTCTTTTGCATCAGCAATCATTTTATCGGCGGTGCTTTTTGCGTCTTTCAGCATACCGGCTCTTTCTTCACGTGCCTGTGCCAGCAAAGATTCATTCTCACTTTTCATTAGCGACATTTCTGCTTTAATTCTTTCAGCAGAAGCCAGTGCTTCGGTTATGGTATCTTCCCGTTTTTTCAAACCACCTAAAATAGCAGGCCATGCATATTTTTTTAAAATGATATATACAACAATAAACGCAAGCAGCGTCCATATTATTAAACCAAAAGCCGGTGTAAGTAATTGCATAAGAGAAACCCCTCCAACTCCCTAAAGGGAGAGTATTGAAAATATAAATAACTTTAAAAATCCATTACAATATTTGAGTTGTGAATGAAAAATTAAAACGCCCAAATTCCCTTTAGGGATTTAGGTTTTTTATTTTCCTACAAACATTGCAAGAATACCAACGATAACGCCAAACAAAGCCACACCTTCTACCAGTGCTGCTGTGAGAATCATGTTGGCGCGAATATCGTTTGAAGCTTCAGGCTGGCGGGCGATAGCTTCTACTGCACCTTTACCAATCTGGCCAATACCAATACCAGCACCAATTGCTGCTAAGCCCGAGCCAATAGCGCCACCGGCATTAGCCATACCATCTAACAAAATAACATTCAGTAAATCCATAAATTGTCTTTTATATTAATTAAAAATTTAAACGATTGCGATATCTTCATGATGGCTTACATCATCATGGCCACCTTCAAATGCCTGGCCTATAAATACCGCCGTTAAATAGGCAAATATATAAGCCTGCAAAAAAGCAACTAATAATTCAATAAAATAAATAAATATTACAAAACCTACAGAGAGGGGAGAAAAGCCCCAACCAATTCCTGTACTGATTGCACCAAAAATAAATATGAGCGAAACAAGGCAAATAATAATGATGTGGCCCGCGATCATGTTTGCAAACAAACGAATACACAACGCAAATGGCTTGGTGAAGATGCCTAATATTTCGACGATAATTAAGATAGGTTTTATGCCTACAGGCACCGGTGGATTAATAATATGGCTCCAATAGTGTTTATTGGTGCTAAACATGATGAATATAAATGAAATAAATGCAAGTATAAAAGTAAACGCAATATTACCGGTAACATTAGCTGTACCCGGAATTAAACCAACGAGTGTATTAATCAGAATAAAAAAGAAAACGGTAAGTAAATAGGGAAGATATTTTTGATATCTTTTACCCAAATTTGGTTTTGCTACTTCATCTACAATAAAAACAATTACCGGTTCCAGCAAACTCTGTGTTCCTTTTGGTGCAGTAGTAATGCCTTGCCCGCTTTTATATTTTTTTGCAATTGAAAGCATAACCCAAACCAATAAAATTAGTGCAATAATCATCTGCACTACATTGCGTGTAGGAGAAATATCATATAACTGTACACTATTATCAATTTGCCCGTTTTCATTTACCGGTACAATTTGCCCGTTATTATAAGTCGCATCATCAAGGCCTTGTTCTTCAATTTTTTTATCGCTTAACAGTTCATAGCCTTTATAATTTTGTTCTCCATGGTTAAACCTGGAAAACATAAAAGCCGAAAAACCTTTTTGCGGAGAATAAAGAAATACAGGTAAAGGAATAGCCGCGTCATGTTGCGTACCATCGTTGCTTTCAAAAGAAAAGAAATGAAATTCGTGAGCATCTAATACATGGCCAAAAATTACTTCATTGGCATCAAAGCCTTTCTTCTCTTCTTTTTTGGTACTGCTTTCTGTTCCGGACATTTCGCCCTGTGCAAAAACAGAAATTGAAAGAAGTAAGCTGAAAACGCTGAAACCCGCTACCAGTAAAGATTTTACGCTTCTAAACACCATAATTCCACTCTTGAATTTGCGCAAATATACAGGGATGAAATTAAATTATGAAACGATATTGAAAACAAAAAATTCAATATTATAAAATGTCTTCTAAAGCTTTGCTGATCTGCCTATTTTTCTTAGTTACTATACAGTAAATGAATGCGTCTCTAAAGAAAAATAATAATAATTGCACATTTTTTAAATTTTGGTAGTTAATTTGTTATGCATACAATAAAATTTTATTTTCATGGATTGGAGAGGCCGGCGCGAAAGCAACAATATAGAAGACCGCCGCGGAATTACAGGCGGCCATGTTGTTTTTGGCGGAATCGGCAGTTTAATAATAGGTGCTCTTATTTATTTTTTAGGTGGTAATCCAAACCAGGTTTTACAGCAATCACCGCAGGATGCTTCAGCACAAAGCGGTTATGTTGATAATACCAATGATACATTAAAAGATTATGTTGGTGTAGTACTCGCAGATACAGAAGATGTTTGGGATTCATTATTCAACAGCATGAATAAACATTATACAGATCCAACACTTGTTTTATTTAGCGGAACAACGCAGGCTGGATGCGGTTACGCCAGCGCGGCATCAGGCCCGTTTTATTGTCCTGCAGATCAAAAAGTGTATATTGATCTTTCTTTTTTTAATGAACTCACCAATAAGTTCGGCGCTTCAAACGGAGATTTTGCCATGGCGTACGTTATTGCGCATGAAGTTGGCCATCACGTGCAAAATCTTTTGGGCATTACGGATAAGGTAGATGCAATGCACGCACAAATGAGCGACGAGGCTTATAATAAAATAAGTGTGAAACTTGAACTGCAGGCAGATTTTTTTGCAGGCGTTTGGGCGCATTACGATCAAAAAATGAAACATGTATTAGATGCCGGCGATATTGATGAAGCATTAAGTGCTGCTAATGCTGTAGGCGATGATCGCCTTCAAAAAGAATCGCAGGGTTATGTTGTGCCCGACGCATTTACCCACGGCACTTCAGCGCAAAGAATGTACTGGTTTAAAAAAGGATATACTACCGGAGATATTGCACAGGGAAATACTTTTAGTGATGCCAGTTTAAATTAAAGAATTATTAAAACCATTTATAACTGAAAATTTTTAATTCGCTTGCGTATGTACAATCAAACAAATACTATGAACACAGATGAAAGCCTTGCGCTGAACTTTGATTATGAAAACAAACATTATGAAGGCGAAGCAGTTCTTGCCTCTTCAAAAAAAAGTACTGAAACTAATCCTGCATTTGATATTTTTTTGGGTGATGAATACAATGGAACAATTGTAGAAACTGACGGCCATTGGGCAACCGATAATCATTTAGACAGCGGCTTATTAACCGTTATTGGCAGCGTTATTCTTGGCGCTTTAATGTCCGCGCAGTTATTACAATAAGAAAATAATTATAATTCAATTTTTACACCGCCAAAATAATTTCTTTTTGGTGCGGGATTAAAATATCTTCCTCCAACTGCATTTAAATCATTTCCCAAACTATACGTTTCATTTAAAATATTATCAGCACCAAAATAAAAATCAAGTATTGTTTTATTGAATTTCTTTTTA
>JBDUEO010000222.1:0-5846 GCA_040002335.1 Parafilimonas sp.
ATGTGCGTGATAAAGTAAGCCAGGCTGCACGCAGTTTGCCCCAGGATATTGATGCGCCCCCGGTGGTTTCAAAAGCAGATGCCAATGCTGATTTTATTTTGATACTTGCATTGCAAAGTCCTACAAAAAGTTTGCTTGAATTAAGTGATTATGGAGAAAATGTTTTGCAACAGCAATTTCAAACTATAAATGGTGTAAGCTCTGTAGGTTTATTTGGTGAGAAACGTTATGCCATGCGGCTTTGGCTTGATCCGGATAAAATGAATACATATAATGTTTCATTCACCGATCTGCGTGATGCACTTAATTCAGAAAATATTGATTTGCCACCCGGAAAAATTTATGGCAGCAGTACAGAGCTAACCATAAGAACTGTTGGAAGGTTAACTACAGAAAAACAATTTAGAGATTTAATAATTCGTGAAGACAGTACAGGTATTGTACGTTTAAGTGATATTGCGAATGTAGAATTAGGCGCTGAAGATTATGAACAAAGCTGGAAATATAATGGCGTAAATGCTGTAGGCTTGTACGTAATTCCGCAACCCGGTGCTAATAATATCGCAATAGCAGATGAGTTTTATAAACGCCTTGCAGATATTCAAAAATCAAGCAAAAGCGATATACAATTAAAAGTTTTAATTGATAATACCATCAACATACGCAACTCGCTTGCAGAAGTTAAAGACACGCTCATCATTTCATTTATACTTGTTGTATTAGTAATTTTTATTTTTTTCCGCAACTGGCTTATTGCAATTCGCCCGTTAATTGATATCCCCATTTCACTTATCTCCACTTTCTTTATCATGTACATTTCAGGCTTTACAATTAATGTACTTACGCTGCTCGGCATTGTGCTGGCTACAGGATTAGTGGTTGATGATGGTATTGTGGTCACCGAAAATATTTTCAGAAAATTAGAAAGCGGATTGCCTATTCGCAAAGCTGCACTTGAAGGAAGCAAAGAAATTTTCTTTGCTGTTTTATCAACATCAATAACACTTGCTATTGTATTTCTTCCTGTAATTTTTTTAGAAGGATTTATAGGCAGATTGTTTAGAGAGTTTGGTGTTACGCTGGCTTGCGCCGTTTTAATTTCAGCATTTGTATCATTAACCATAACACCGGTTTTAAATGTTTATTTAACAGGAAAAAATGCAGGCCATGGAAAATTTTATGAACGCACAGAGCCTTTCTTTAAAGGCATAGAAAATGGTTATCGTAAATTGCTTGAAGGTTTTATGAAAGTGCGATGGGTTGCTTTTGTTATAGTTATTGTTTGCTTTGCGCTCATATTAATATTTATGAAAAGCCTGCAAAGTGAAATAGCGCCACTTGAAGATAAAAGTTCAATACGGTTTAGTGTTACAGCCCCTGAAGGAACAAGCTTTCCATATATGCAAAGCATAACAGATTCTATTGCTGATTATTTATATGATTCTGTACCGGAACGCGATTTTGTTTTTGCAAGAACACCGGCAGGCGGAACAAACCAGGCGCAGCCAAGAATTGGTTTGGTAGATCCAAAAGACAGAAGCAGAAGCCAGGATGAAATTGCAAATGATCTTCAAAAAAAATTAGGCAAGTTTAATGAGGCGCGTATTGTTGCAACACAAGAACAAACGATTGCTGTTGGTTCAGGTTCACGTGGCGGCCAACCGGTGCAATTTGTTTTAGAAAATATGGACTTTGATAAGCTGAGAAAAGTAGTTCCAAAATTTTTAGATGCCGCAAGACAAGATCCTACTTTTGCCAGTTCCAGTGTAGATGCAAACCTGAAATTTAACCAGCCCGAATTACAATTATCGGTTGATAGAATGAAAGTAAAAGACCTTGGCTTAACAACCGAAGATGTAGTGGCTGCAATACAAGCTGCATTTAGTGGAGGAAGACTTGCCTATTTTATTATGGGTAGCGATCAATATGAAGTTATTGCGCAGGTTGCACATGCTGATAGAAGTGAACCCGCAGATATTTCACGTTTATATGTACGTAATGCAAGCGGGCAAAACATTCCTTTAAGTGCTGTTGTGCATTTGGAAGAAAGCAGCAGCCCAACTACTTTGTATCACTATAACCGTTATAAAGCAGCAACAATTTCTGCTTCTCTTGCTGAAGGAAAAACAATTGCTGATGGTATTAAAGCAATGCAGGCAATTGCAGATAAAAACCTTGATGAAAGTTTTCAAACAGCATTAAGTGGCCCATCAAGAGATTTTGAAGAAAGCTCATCAAACATTGGCTTTGCATTTACACTTGCATTGCTGTTGATCTATTTAGTTCTTGCAGCGCAATTTGAAAGTTTTCTTGATCCGTTCACCATTATGTTTACCGTGCCTTTAGCATTAGCAGGCGCATTATTAAGCTTATGGGTTTTCCATCAAACCTTAAATATTTTTTCTGAAATTGGAATGATTATGCTGATTGGTTTGGTAACAAAAAACGGGATCTTAATTGTTGAATTTGCCAACCAAAAAAGAGAACAGGGTATGGATAAACATAAAGCAGTTATAGAAGCCGCGAACCAACGTTTAAGGCCAATTTTAATGACAAGTTTGGCAACCTCTTTAGGTGCTTTGCCAATTGCTTTAAGTTTAGGTGCATCAGCGGCAAGCCGTGTGCCTTTGGGTATAGTTGTGGTTGGTGGAATTTTATTTTCGTTGGTATTAACTTTGTTCGTAATTCCGGCAATGTATTCATTTATATCAGGCAAACACAAAGCGCACAAAACAGAGATTAGCGAGTAAAAAATTTTTTGATGAACATCATAGATTCTCATCAGCATTTCTGGAAATATAACAATAAAGATTTTGATTGGATAACAGATGAAATGTCTGTAATTCGAAAAGATTTTTTGCCGGATGATCTGCATTCAATCTTAGAAAAAGATAATATTACAGGTTGTGTTAGTGTTCACGTAAATCAAACAGAAGAAGAAAATATTTTCTTTTTAAATTATGCTGAAAAGTTTCATTTTATAAAAGGCATTATTGGTTGGGTTGATATGATGGCTGATGATATTGAAGATAAGCTTTCACACTGGCAGCAGTATAAAAAACTAAAAGGTTTCCGGCATATTTTACAAGGTGAAAAAGATCGTTCTTTAATGTTGAAGCATTTTTTTAAAAAAGGAATATCACTATTAAATAAATTTAATTTCACGTATGATATTCTTATTTATCCTGATCAATTAAAATATGTTTTAGAATTAGCGCATCTTTTTCCTTATCAAAAATTTGTTATTGATCATCTTGCAAAACCCAATATTAAAGCGGGCGAAATTCATCAATGGAAAAAAGATTTGGAAGCATTTAAAAGCTGCCAGAATGTGTATTGTAAAATTTCGGGCATGGTTACTGAAGCTGATTGGAAAGATCATTCACTGCAAACATTTCAGCCATACCTTGATGTTGCTACAAATACATTCGGCACAAAAAGATTAATGTTTGGTTCTGATTGGCCGGTTTGTTTGGCAGCAGCTTCTTATAAAGATGTATTGCAAATAGTGCAGGATTATTTCCATTCTTTTTCTTTAGATGAGCAGGAAAATATTTTCAGCAGTAACGCAATTAACTTTTATAACCTTTAATATCATTTCTTAAATAACAATTGTTCAAATAATTGGATTATAAAAACGTATATTTCACTCAATTAAAAAAATTATGTCATCAATAAAAGCGTATGCAGCTCAAAGCGCAACCACACCATTAGCACCTTGGACGTTAGACAGAAGAGAACCAACACCGCACGATGTACAAATTGATATTTTGTACTGTGGCGTTTGCCACAGCGATCTGCATACCGTTCGCAATGAATGGGGTGGAACAGTTTATCCTGCAGTTCCGGGACATGAAATTGTTGGCCGCGTTACAAAAGTGGGCACTCATGTAAAAAAATTTAAAGAAGGAGATTTAGCAGCAATTGGTTGCCTGGTAGATAGTTGCCGCGAATGTGAAAATTGTAAACAAGGCCTGGAACAATATTGTTTGGTTGGAATGGTGGGAACTTATAACGGAAAAGATAAACATAATGGTGGCGTTACTTATGGCGGTTATAGTAAACAAATAATTGCGCATGAAGATTTCGTATTAACCATTTCTGATAAGCTTCCGTTGGAAGGTGTTGCGCCTTTACTGTGCGCCGGTATTACAACTTACTCACCGCTTCGCCACTGGAAAGTTGGCAAAGGCGATAAAGTTGGTGTTGTTGGCCTTGGTGGTTTGGGACACATGGGCGTAAAACTTGCCGCATCTTTTGGCGCAGAAGTTACAATGCTTAGTCATTCACCATCTAAAGAAGCAGATGCAAAAAAATTAGGTGCACACAATTTTGTTTTAACGAAAGACAAAGATCAGGTTGCAAAAATGGCCGGTTATTTTGATTTTATTTTAGATACAGTTTCTGCAGATCATGATTATGTGATGTATTTAAATATGCTTAAAACAAACGGTGTAATGGTTTGTGTGGGTGCACCTTCAACGCCGACACAGGTTGCTGCATTTAACCTGATCATGGGCAGAAAAAGTTTAGCCGGTTCATTAATTGGCGGCATTCCCGAAACACAGGAAATGCTTGATTATTGCGCAGCACATAATATAGTTGCTGATGTGGAAGTAATTAATATAAAAGATATTAATGAAAGCTATGAACGTATGCTGAAAGGAGATGTAAAATACAGGTTTGTTATTGATATGGCTACGCTGTAAATTTTGTTTTTAAATAAGTTATATAGTTTAAATAAATTGGCCTGTAATACTTTGTTTTACCTTGTTTATGCCTGAAGGAACGCCCGCATAAACAAGGTTGCCGCCTTTATCACCAGCTTCCGGCCCAAGATCAATTATCCAGTCGGCTGTTTTTAAGACGTCAGTATTATGTTCAATTACAATTACAGAATGTCCCTGGTTTATTAATGCATTAAATGAAGCAAGTAGTTTTTGTATATCATGAAAATGCAAACCTGTAGTTGGCTCATCAAAGATAAAAAGTATGTGCCCGCTGTTTCTTCCTTTACCAAGAAAAGAGGCAAGCTTTACGCGCTGCGCTTCTCCGCCGCTTAATGTATCGCTGCTTTGCCCAAGTTTTATATATCCAAGCCCAACTTCCTGCAACGGCATTAATGCTTTGGCAAGATTTTTTTCATCTTTAAAAAATTCAATCGCATCATCAACACTTAATTCAAGTATATCATAAATGTTTTTGCCTTTGTAAGTAACTTCAAGCACTTCTTCTTTAAATTTTTTACCGCCGCAAACTTCGCAGGTTAAATGTACATCAGCCAAAAATTGCATTTCAACTACCTGTTCACCTTCTCCTTTACAAGTATCACATCTTCCTCCATCAACATTAAAAGAAAAATGTTTGGGCAAAAAACCACGCATTTTACTCAAAGGTTGTTTTGAATAAAGATCTCTTATTTCATCATAAGCTTTAATATAAGTTACCGGGTTACTGCGGCTGCTCCTTCCTATTGGGTTTTGGTCAACCATTTCTACCTGTGTTATGTAATCAACATCGCCTTCTATGTTTTTATGAAAGCCCGCCTTTTCAGTAAATTCACCTTTTAACCGTCGCAAAGCGGGATATAAAATTTGTTTTACCAATGTTGTTTTACCGCTGCCGCTAACACCGCTTACCGCGCATAAAACATCAAGTGGAAACGCAACATCTATATTTTGTAAATTGTTTTGCCTTGCGCCTGTAACAATAATTTTATGGTTTGATGTACGCAGCTTTTGAGGAACAGGAATTATTAAATCGCCACGCAAATATTTACCGGTAAGGCTTTCCGTATTATTAATAATGGCTTCATAATCGCCTTCGGCAACTACTTCGCCGCCAAG